>JAITNI010000286.1 GCA_031290535.1 Zoogloeaceae bacterium | reverse complement strand
GGGTTGGGCGTGGTGGTGAATAAACCTTGCTCCGCCAGACGCAGGGCTTCGGTCATGTGGGCGATGTCGGCGGCGTCGAAATCCACGGGGGTTTTCAGGAAGCGTCGGCATCCGGGAGGGCGTCGCCCTTGCGCCTTGGGCTGGCGGGCGAGACTTCCCGGATGACTTTTGAAAAGGCGTTCACGTCTTCAAAATTGCGATAGACGGAGGCAAAGCGGATGTAGGCCACCTTGTCGAGCCGCTTCAATTCCGTCATCACCAGTTCGCCCAGTTGTTGCGAGAGAATTTCCCGCTCACCGGAGGCCAGCAGGCGCTCCTCAATGCCTTCGATGGCGCGGTCAATGGCCTCGGTGGTGACGGGGCGTTTTCGCAACGCCAGTTCCAGACTGGCGCGCAATTTTTCGCGGCTGAAAGGAACGCGACCGCCGTTTTTCTTGATGACCTGCGGCAGTTGCAGATCGGCCCGCTCATAGGTGGTAAAGCGCTTGTCGCACGCCGTGCAGCGCCGCCGCCGCCGCACCATGTCGCCATCGTCATTGATGCGGGTATCGACGACGGCGGTATCGGTGGCGCTGCAAAAGGGGCATTTCATGCGATGTTGTTCGGAGGCCGGACGCCTGCCCGGTTTCCGCTCCCATTGGGGAAACTCTGAATAACCCCGTTCGCCCTGAGCTTGTCGAAGGGCATTCCCTGTAAAAACAAGGGCTTCGACAGGCTCAGCCCGAACGGTTGGGAAGGGGTCAAAGCGTCCTTAGCCATACACCGGAAATTTCTTGCACAGGGCGCTGACCTGCTCCCGCACCCGGTCAAGCACGGCTTGATCGGCGGGCGCTTCGAGCACATCGGCAATCAGGTTGGCGACTTTTTCGGCTTCCAGTTCCCTGAAGCCGCGTGTGCTGATGGCCGGGGAGCCGATGCGAATGCCGGACGTCACCAGCGGTTTTTCCGGGTCTTTGGGGATGGAATTCTTGTTGACCGTGATATGCGCCTGTCCCAGCGCCGCTTCGGCGAGCTTGCCGGTGATGGACAAGGGGCGCAAATCAACCAGAAAAACGTGCGACTCGGTGCGGCCCGAGACACTCCGCAGCCCGCGCTCCTGCAACCCCCGCGCCATGACGCGGGCGTTGTTGATGACCTGCTCCTGATACGTCTTGAAGGCAGGCGTTGCGGCTTCCCTGAAACACACGGCCTTGGCGGCAATCACGTGTTCCAGCGGCCCGCCTTGCAGACCGGGGAAAATCGCCGAATTGAGCGCCTTTTCGTGTTCGGCCTTCATCAGAATCGCGCCGCCACGCGGGCCACGCAGGGTCTTGTGGGTAGTGGTGGTGACGACATCGGCGTGCGGGACGGGATTGGGATAAAACCCGGCGGCAATCAGACCGGCGTAATGCGCCATATCCACCCAGAAAATCGCGCCGACTTCCTTGGCGATTTTGGCAAAGCGGGCAAAATCAATTTTGAGCGAATAGGCGGACGCGCCCGCGATGATGATTTTGGGTTTGTGTTCGCGAGCCAGGGCTTCCATCGCCGGGTAGTCAATCGCTTCGTGCGCGTCCAGCCCGTAGGGCACGACGTTGAACCACTTGCCGGACATGTTGAGCGGCATTCCATGCGTCAGATGCCCGCCTTCGGCCAGACTCATGCCCATGAGGGTGTCGCCCGGTTTGGCAAAGGCCATCAGTACCGCCTGATTGGCCTGCGAGCCGGAATTGGGCTGCACATTGGCCGCTTCCGCGCCAAACAGCGCCTTCAGGCGGTCAATGGCGATCTGTTCCACCACGTCGACATGCTCGCAACCGCCATAGTAACGCTTGCCGGGATAGCCCTCGGCATACTTGTTGGTCAGCTGCGAACCTTGCGCCGCCATGACCGCGTGGGAAACGTAGTTTTCGGAAGCGATCAGTTCGATATGATCTTCCTGACGGTGATTTTCCGCTTCAATCGCCTGCCAGAGTTCGGGGTCGGTTTTGGGGAGGGTGTCTTTGGCAAAAAACATGGTATGGCCTCAAGCCTTTGTCACAAAAGCGGAATTCTACAGGAGGAACGCGCAAAAGCCGAATCGCCCGTTGCCCCGCCCGTGCGAAAGGGAAATCGTCACCGTACCTCCGTCAGCCTGTCACAAAGGCAACCCCCATGAATCCGATGAGGAAGGCAAACTGGAGCGCCACAATAATGGCGCCAATGGCCAGCCCCCGAACAAAGGTCGTGCCCAGAATCGCGGAAAGAAGCACGGCGCCGACCAGCACCGACACTCCGAACGCCAGGAATGGGTTGGAAACAAGGTGTCCAATGGTCGCGGAGGCCACGGCCAGTGCAATGATGGCGAAAAAAGCGCTCCCCAGGCTGGTGTTTTGCGCGTGAACCAGACGCGCCCCCACCATGACAGGCACAAGGGTCGCGCCGAGGAAAAGCACAATGACAAAAAGCAGTTCCATTTTGCCCCCCTCAAGACAGACGAACGCCTGTTGAACCGCAAGCATACCGCATGATGTCATGGGTAGTACAGCAAACGTCGGGGTCACAGGGCAATCCCATGAATGCCTTGTGCTTAAAATTTTCCTTGCCGCTTTGCAGCTTCTTCTTTGGACGTTCATGCTATTGCCTGCGAGTAATCGAATCGCCGTACTTCCCGACAAAACGATGTTGCATAATGATTTGA
>JAITNI010000056.1 GCA_031290535.1 Zoogloeaceae bacterium | reverse complement strand
GCTCATGCCAAAGGGGCGCTGGCAGCGGAAGACCGCGCCAAACTGCGCGCCGACTCAGTCAAAAAACTGGCGCAGGCCAGAACCACCCGACTGGAAGCCGAAGCACGAGAAAAGGCGGAGATTGCGGCAAAGCGGAAGGCGGAACGGGCAGCGGCGGCGGCAAAAGCGGCGGCGGAAAAAACCGAGGCGGAAGGAGTGTCTGTATGAATCTCTGTACCAGCGCCCGCATGGGGCAAATCGCTTCCCGCAGCCAGCGGCGCTTCGCGCCGGGAGAAAAACGAACCCCTCTCCCCCAACCCCTCTCCCGCAAGCGGGCGAGGGGAGTGAACAGCGGCGTTCGTGGGTTTTCCCCTCGCCCGCTTGCGGGAGAGGGTGCCCCGCAGGGGCGGGAGAGGGCATTGGCAGTTCAGAACAGACGTAGGCTAGGTTGGCTTTATCAACCCAGCATCTCCCGCGAGGCGCATGGAAAAGCTGGGTTGATGACCCCAACCCAGCCTACGATCTCTGAACGTCCCCAAACCCCCCTCAATCCCCCCTTGTCAGGGGGGAGGCAAGTCAGTGGCGCTTCGCGCCAGAAGGTACAACCGCCGGATTGCGCTGCGCTTATCCAGCCTACGGTTGCTCCTCCGCCTACGGTCTCCCCGATGCCTGAAGGAGTGTCCGCATGACGGAAAACATCTCCGCCTATCGCGCCGAACTTCCCTTCGCCGCCCCTCACGCCCACGGCGGCAGTCAGGTGGGGGGCGTCATGCGCCGGGTGTTGCTGGCGCTCGTTCCCGCTACCCTGTTCGGCTTCTGGCTCTACGGCTGGCCGGCCTTTTTCTTATGGGGCATCACCCTGTTTGCGGCACTGGTCTTTGAATTCATGAGCCTGCGCCTGATGGGCAAAACCGGCCACGCGGCTTTTTACACCGTGCTGGATGGTTCCGCGCTTCTCACCGGCTGGCTGTTCGCCATGACCCTGCCGCCCTGGTCGCCCTGGTGGGTGGGGGTGTTGGGGGCGTTCATCGCCATCGTTATTGGCAAACAGGTATTCGGCGGATTGGGGCAAAACGTCTTCAACCCGGCGATGGTGGCGCGGGTGGCGCTGCTGATTTCCTTCCCGCTGCAACTCACCGCCTGGGTGACGCCCCTGCCACTCACTTCCGAGCTTGCGCCGGGGTTTGTCGAGGGACTGCACATTACCCTCGGCCAAACCCCACTGCCGGACGCCATGACCAGCGCCTCGCTGCTGGGTTATGCCAAAACGGAATTGTCACGCGGCGTCGATCTGGCGCAGGCGCTCGCCGCCAGCCACGCGCCGCAGGTCTCCGCCCTCGGCCTGCGGGCAGGCAGTCTGGGCGAATCCTCCGCCCTGTTGCTGCTCGTGGGTGGAGTCTTCCTGCTCGCCACCCGCGTCATCCGCTGGCAAGCGCCGCTCGGTGTGCTGGCGGGCGTGGCGCTTCCCGCCCTGATCGCCCACGCCCTCGCGCCGGGACACTATTTGAGCGTGGAAGCGCATCTTTTTTCCGGCGCGTTGATGCTGGGCGCGTTTTTCATCGCCACCGATTATGTGACCTCGCCCGCCACTGGCGCGGGGCAGCTTGTGTTTGGATTGGGCGTTGGCGTCATCACCTGGGTGATTCGCTCTCTGGGCGGCTACCCGGAAGGCGTCGCCTTCGCCATCCTGTTCATGAACGCGCTGACGCCCCTGCTTGACCGCACGTTCCATCCGCGCATTCTGGGGCGTACCCGCGCCGGAAAACCCCTTGCGGCAAAGAAGGACGCCTGAGATGGCATTCAACAAACTCAAGGCGCATCCCCTCTATCAACCCCTGTTGCTGGGCGTGGTGACGTTGTTGGCCTCCGCCGCGCTGGCCTTGGCCGCCCGCGCCACGCAGGAAGCCATCCTTGAGGCCGAAGCCCGCGATTTGCGCGCCTCGCTCACGCAGGTGTTGCCCGTCGGGTTTGCGGACAACGATCTGCTCGCCGACCAGGTGGAGGTCGACGTGGGCGCGAAAAATCCCTTGCGGGTGTATCGGGCGCGGCAAGGTGACGGGGCGGACAACAGCGTGCGCGGCGTGGTGTTCAAGGTGGTCGGTCAGGGCTACGGCGGCGAAATCCAGATTCTGATGGCCATCAACCGCGACGCTCAGATTCTGGGCGTGCGCGTCCTGAAACACACGGAAACGCCGGGGCTGGGCGACAAGATCGAGGCCGCCAAAAGCCACTGGATCGCAGGATTCATCGACAAGACCCTGGCGACGGCGAACTGGGCAGTCAAAAAAGACGGCGGCGATTTCGACCAGTTCGCCGGGGCGACCATCACCCCCCGCGCCGTGGTCAAGGCGGTCAAGGAAGGATTGGAGACCTTCGCCCGCCACAAAACCGCCCTGCTGGGCGAGCCGGAGGAAAAATCACCATGAGCGCCCCCTTCAAAACCCTGGTCAAGGATGGCCTGTGGGACAACAACGTCGTCTTCGCGCAAATGCTGGCGCTGTGTCCGGCGATGGCGGTGACGACCAGCGGCGCCAATGGCCTTGGCATGGGGTTGGCAACCACGGCGGTGCTGGTGGTCGCCAATGTGCTCGTCGCCCTGATTCGCGGCGTGGTCAGTCAGGAGGTGCGGATTCCCGTGTTCATCGTCCTGATCGCCACCCTGGTGACAGTCGTGGATATGGCCCTGAACGCCTGGCTGCACGAACTTTATAAAGTGCTCGGCCTCTTCATCGCCCTGATCGTGGTCAATTGCGCCATTCTGGGGCGGGCGGAAGCCTTCGCCTCCAAAAACGGCGTCTGGCCTGCCTTTGTCGATGGCGTGGCGATGGGATTGGGTTTTACCTTCGCTCTCACCGTGATCGGCCTGATCCGCGAAGCGCTGGGCAGCGGCACCTTATTCGCGCAAGCCTCGCAACTTCTGGGGGCGCATTTCGCCTTTCTGGAAATCCGTCTGCACGATCAGGGCGGCGCGCTCCTGATGATCCTGCCCCCCGGCGCGTTTGCGGTATTGGGCTTTTTATTGGCGGGAAAACGCTTGTTGGACACCCGCCTGAAAACCCGCGCTGATGCAAACGCAGCCAAAACAAGCGAGTAGGCTGGGTTGGCCTTATCAACCCAGCATTCCCCCGTCGCGCATGAAAAGCTGGGTTGATGAACCCAACCCAGCCTACACGAAAAATGTTCCAAAGGAGAAACCCATCATGCAAATCGGCGTCGCCTATTCCGAACCGGATCAACAAATCTGGCTCACCCTGGAAATCCCGGAAACCGCCACCCTGCGGGAGGCCATCGAACGCTCCGGCCTGCTCCGCCAATTCCCCCACCGTGATCTGGACACCCAGAAAGTCGGCATCTTCGGCAAACTCGCCAAACTCGACGCCCCCTTAAAACCCGGCGACCGCGTCGAAATCTATCGCCCCATCATCGCTGACCCGGAAACCGTGCCGCGCCGGGAAGTGGAAGGGGAAGAATAATGAGTTCTCTCTCGCTGCCCATCACTCCGGCCACACTGGCGGATGTCCCTGCCCTGATTGAGTTGCTGGGCATTCTGTTTGCCATTGAACAGGATTTTCACCCGGATGCCGAAAAGCAACGTCGGGGTCTGGAGATGTTGCTGGCGCGGCCAGAGCACGCCTGCATCCTGACGGCACGACACCCCGCAGCAGGCGTTGTCGGCATGGTGAGCGCCCAACTGGTGATTTCCACCGCCGGCGGCGCACCTTCTGCATGGATTGAAGATGTGGTCATCCGCCCCGAATTCCGCGCATGCGGTCTGGGAGGCCAACTGCTGAAAGCCGCCCGTGACTGGGCCATCACACAGGGCGCGACCCGCCTCCAGCTTCTCGCGGACGCCGACAATACCCCGGCGCTTGAATTCTACAAACATCTGGATTGGCAGCCCACCCGCCTGTTTGCGTGGCGACAGGGTTCAAAACCCGGCATTTGACACGCTGCGACAAAAAGGCCGCCATGCCCGCACTTGCCATTCCTTCTGGCGTCGCCTTTCCCCATCCAGAAAAGGCAACTGCGCCGGGTTCCCCTAAAACCGCCAATTCACCCTGAAACTTCCCGTCACCCCTTCGCGTTTTCCGGTGTAGCCTTGTACCCCGAAATCCAGTGTCAGGGGTGTTGTTTGAGTAGGGTTCAGGGTCAGGCCGAGTTCTACCAGGCCGGAATCGCCTTTCAACTTTGGGGCGTCAATCTTG
>JAITNI010000028.1 GCA_031290535.1 Zoogloeaceae bacterium | reverse complement strand
CATGGTGCTGGTGACGGGCGTCATCGCGCGCGGCGTGGTGGCGGGCATTGAAATTGCCAACAAGGTGATGATGCCCGCCCTGTTCCTGATTCTGATCCTGCTCACCTTCTGGGGCTGGGCGGCGGGGGACATGCCTTCCGCCTGGCATTTCATGTTCGACTTCAGGTTTGCGGACTTGAATCCGGGCGTGATTCTGGCCGCGCTCGGACACGCCTTCTTTTCCTTGAGTCTGGGCATGGGGGCGATCATGGCCTACGGCTCCTATCTGGATAAAAACAGCAGCATCGCCCACAACAGCCTGTGGGTGGTGGCGGCGGGAACGCTGGTTGGCCTGCTGGCGGGACTGGCCATTTTTTCGCTGACTTTTCGTTATGGACTGGAGCCTTCCGAGGGCGCGGGGCTGATTCTGAAGACCCTGCCCCTGGCGTTTTCCCACATGCCCGGCGGTTCGGTGTTCGCGGTGTTCTTTTTCCTGCTGGTGCTGTTCGCCGCCTGGACGTCGGCCATTTCATTGCTGGAGCCGTTTGTGGCCTGGCTGACCGAGCGTGTGGGGCTGCATCGTTCCGTGGCGGCATGGGGAACCGGCGGCGCGGTGTGGCTTTTGGGATTGGGCGTTTGCCTGTCGTTCAACCTCGGAAAAGCGTTGACCTTCTTCGGCCACAACCTTTTTGAAACGCTGGATTTTCTCACCAGCCGCATCATGATGCCGCTCTCCGGTCTGGCCATTGCCCTGTTTGTCGGCTGGGCGATGGGCCGCCCCGCCGCGCAGGACGAAATGCGCCTGCAAGGCCGCGCCTTTTCCCTCTGGTTCCAGATTTTGCGCTATCTCGTGCCGCTGGCGATTACGATGATCTTTTTGTATCGCCTGTTTTGGGGGGAATGAGGCTTTTTTGGGGGGGTGGGGTTGGGAGGAGGCAAAAGCGATAGCGTTTGTCCTCCCTCTTTACATGTCCCCGATATTTCGGCAGTATGAGTCCCCTTTGAACCTCTCCCTCGCCGACGACAACACATCATCGCCCCGCAATGGCGACATTGTTACGGAGCAATAAAATGCAAAACGCAAAATCTCCGCAGTCCGGTTTGTCCGGGCTGCCCCGCAAAGCGCTGGTTTTGCTGGCTCCCTTGATGCTGACTTTTTCACTTGCCGCCTGCAATGAAGAAGATGCGCCCCAAACCTCTCTCACGCGCAACGATGCGCCGCAGAATGCCACGCAACCCAGGCGCGTGGAAGCAAAAGCCCAAAGCGGATTTTCCCAGGTTGGCGGCGAATGGCCAGACCTTGAACTGACCCGGCAGCTTCCCGAACCGGACATGCAAATTGCATTTGTTCTGGAAAGAATGACGCCAAAGGGCAAAGAATTGACCATCGAATTCAGGGAACTGGTGACACTGGATCACATGAGCGCCTATGCGGAGCAATTGAAAAACAAAGGCTTCACGTTTGACGTCGAATCCAGCGCTGAGGCCGAATCCAGAGAAAGCCCCCGTATTGCCTCTCTTTCCTACAAGGCTAAAAATCGCGCCGGATATGCAGTGCATTTTCACTGCCTCGGAAAATGCGTCATTGATCTGAAGTCTCCCGGAAGTTAACCAAGGTTTTGCCCATAACGAGGAATCTGGTGATGCAAACCATAAAGAACCCGATGCGCTATTTTGTGAAAATGTTGAGTGTTGATGGAAACTGAAAATCCGCGCCCCGGCGCGCATCTGGACGATGAATTTTTCATGCGCGAAGCCTTGTATCAGGCGCAGGCGGCGGGGTGTCTGGGGGAGGTGCCGGTGGGCGCGATTGTGGTGCGGGACAAGGAGATTGTCGGGCGGGGATTCAATTCGCCCATCGGCGAGCACGACCCCACCGCGCACGCGGAAATCGCCGCCCTGCGGAACGCCGCGATGACGCTGGGCAATTATCGCCTGCCGGACTGCGAACTCTTTGTTACGCTCGAACCCTGCGCCATGTGCGCCGGGGCCATTTTGCACGCCCGCATTGCCCGCGTCGTCTATGGCGCACGCGACCCCAAGACCGGGGCG
The DNA here is from genome assembly GCA_031290535.1 of Zoogloeaceae bacterium. GTDB lineage: Bacteria > Pseudomonadota > Gammaproteobacteria > Burkholderiales > Rhodocyclaceae > Azovibrio. The sequence goes on along the minus strand of JAITNI010000028.1, from coordinate 1,047 downwards.
CACGGCAGCATTCTTGACCTGTTCGCGGAATATCGCCTCAACCATCATACGGAAATCATCGGCGGCGTACTGGCGGCCTCGTGTGGTCGCCTGTTGAGCGAATTTTTCGCCGAGCGGCGCAAAAAACCTTCGAATGCGTCATGCTGATTCGCGTCTCCCTCGCCCGCCAGACCCTGACCTTGCTGGATGAACGCGGCGAACCGCTGCGCCAGTATCCGGTTTCCACCGCCGCCAATGGCGCCGGGGAAGAGGAGGGCAGTGGTCAAACGCCCCGAGGCCGCCACCTCATTCGCGCCAAAATCGGCGCGGGTTGCCCGCTATATACCGTGTTTTCCGCCCGTCGCCCCACTGGCGAACGCTGGTCGCCGGAACTGGACGCCGCCCAACCGGGCCGGGACTGGATTTTGACCCGCATCCTCTGGCTTTCCGGCTGCGAACCCGGCTTTAACCGGGGAATGCGGCATGAACAACATCCTTCGACCAATAAAAATTTCCCCTCCGTTCGCCCTGAGCCTGTCGAAGGGCGCGGTTCGACAGGCTCACCGCGAACGGAGTTGGCGGATGGGGAAAATCAAGCGCCGCCGGTTTGCGTGGACACCATGCGCCGCTACATCTACATCCACGGCTGCGGCGAAACCGCGCCCATGACCGCACCGCGCTCCCACGGCTGCATCCGCATGAAAAACCGGGACGTGCTGGAACTCTTCGATTTGACGCCGGTTTATACGCAGGTGGAGATTGGGGAGGAGTAGAACGACGCGCCGCAAATTGGCCTTCGTCCTGTGTCTTATGCCGGGATAGGCAAAGTTTGCGCCGTCACTTCCCCCAAACACACGCCTTCTGGCCCAACCCTGCGTTCGGTCAGGCAAAAATGGCCGTCGCGGTGGGCGAGCAGCAGGGTGGAGGCGCGGGTGCCGTAGTCGGGCGAGGCGATGAAGATGGCGGAGAGCAGGCGTTCCACGGCCAGCGGCACACCAGTATGGGGTAAATCCCGGTCGGGGGCGCGGGCGCGGTCGGCGAGGCCGTGAAAAAAGGCTTCTGGTTCGG
>JAITNI010000343.1 GCA_031290535.1 Zoogloeaceae bacterium | reverse complement strand
CAGGCGATGACCAGTACGGCAACGGCATTAATCAGCGCCGCCGTGAAATCGCCCGCAAAACCCCACCAGCCCGCGAAAGTCAGCAGCGCAATACTGACCACGACCGGCACAAACACCGCTGCCACCCGGTCTGCCAGCCGTTGCACTGCTGCCTTGGAACCTTGCGCTTCCTCGACCAGGCGGATAATGCCGGAAAGCAGGGTGTGCGCGCCGACGCCAGTGGCGCGGCAACGCAACAGGCCGTCGCCATTGACGGTCGCGGCAAAGACTTTGTCGCCCGTCTGTTTGGCAACCGGCATGGCCTCGCCGGTGAGCATGGCTTCATCCACATGGGATAGACCGGAGAGCACCTCGCCATCCACCGGCAGGGCTTCGCCCGCGCGGATGACAAAAATGTCGCCGGGAATCAACGCGCTGACCGCCACAGCCACCAGTTCGCCGTCGCGCTCGATACGCGCCGTTTGCGGTTGCAGGCGGGCAAGCGACTCAATGGCCGCCGCCGTGCTGGATTTGGCGCGGGCTTCCAGCAGTTTGCCGAGCAGGACGAGGGTAATGACGGTGGCCGACGCCTCGAAATAAACGTGGTAATGCGCGACGTGAGAATCCACAAACCCCGCGAACGTGACCGCCGTACTATAGACCCACGCCATTGTGGTACCCAGCGCCACCAGCACATCCATATTGCCAGCGCCGCCGCGAATCGCGCTGAAACCACCCGCATAAAATCGCCAGCCAATCCAGAATTGCACCGGAGTCGACAGCGCGAATTGCAGCCAGCGCGGCAGAATGTCATGGTGATCGCCGCCGCTGAACATGACGGGCATTTGCGCCACCAGCGGCAGGGTGAGCGCGACCGCAATCCAGAAGCGACGCTGTTCTTTTTTACGCAGCGCGGCATGACGCTGTTTTTCTTCGTCGCGGGTGTCCGGGGTCGATACCGTAGCGACAAACCCGGTTTTTTTCACCGTGGCAATCAGACGTTCGACATCGGTTTCCTCTGGCGCAAAGCGCACATAGGCGCGTTCCGCCGCAAAATTGACCGCCGCTTCCACGCCGGTCTGTTTATTGAGCTGGCGCTCGATGCGGGCGGCGCAGGCGGCGCAACTCATGCCTTCCAGCGCAAATTCCACGGTTTGTCGGCGGACAGCCGGGGGTATGGTCATTCAGGACTCCATTGAAAATTTAACGAGATTCGGCGCAGCCGAACACAAGGGGGATTGAGGAATTTCTGGCGCAGGTTCGACAGGCGGGGCGATGCGGCTTCCCCCCTGACAAGGGGGGATTGAGGGGGGTTTGGGGGCGTTCAGATTGTCGCCATCCCAAACCCCTCCTGCACCTCCCCTTATCAGGGGAGGATGATTTGCTGCGCTTCGCGCAGGAAATTTGAACATTCATGCAATTACTCTGGGAGGTGAGGGCACGTCGCTTGCAGGGTCTGCATTCTCCCCGTCGGCCTCGTCCTTTTCCGCCCGCATGTCGGAGAGAATCGGGCAGCAGTCGGGGGAGCCGCAGCCGGGGCAGGCATCCACCAGCCGGGCGAGGCGGTTGCGGATGCGCTCAAGATGGGCGATTTGCTGCTCAACCTCCGCCAGACGCTGACTGGCTTTTGCCTTCACCCCCTGCACCCCGTGTTCGGCATCGGCGGAGAGGTTCAGGAGATCGGCAATGTCTTCCAGACTGAAGCCCAGTTCTTTGGCGCGCAGGATAAAGCGCACCTGAAGCACCGCGTCCCGGTCGTACTCCCGATAGCCGGAAGAACGCCGCCCCGGATGCGGCAACAGCCCTTCGCGCTCGTAATAGCGCAGGGTATCCACCGAAACCCCGGTCTTTTTGGCAAGCGCGCCAATCGACATACGGGCGGGAATAAAAGTTTCGTCACTCATGATTCCATCTTATCCGTGGAGTTGGCTCCAGTGTCAAGGGAAACGCCAAGGAAACTCTGCACAAGTTCCACCCGTTCGGGCTGAGCTTGTCGAAGCCCTTGTTTTTGCAGGGAATGCCCTTCGACCAGGCTCAGGGAGAACGGTATTATATTCAGAGCTTCCCAAGGTGATTTTCCCCCTGATTTTCCCTCTGTTGCAACAGGGAGACCGACGCGACGCCGGTTTCAATCAAGTCCAGCGCCTGGTCATGGAATTCCGCCAGACTCACGCGGTGCGCCACGCTGACAATGCAGGTTTCGGGCAGGCGTTCGAGCAGCAGGCGATACATTGCGGCTTCGTTGGCGGGGTCAAGCGAGGAACTGGCTTCATCTAAAAACAGCCAGGCCGGTTTGTGCAGCAAGACCCGCGCAAAAGCCAGACGTTGCTGTTCACCGGGCGACAGGCGGTTGCCCCAATTGTCGTGCGCGTCCAGCGCGTCGGCGAGAAATTCCAGGCGCACGGCACGCAGGACTTCCAGACATTCGCCAATGCCAAACCATTGCTCGTCACTCGGATAACACAGGCAGGCGCGCAGGGAGCCGACCGGCAAATAACTTTGTTGCGGCAAAAACATTTCCCGTTCCGCTGGCATGGAAATTTCGCCCGTGCCATGCGGCCACAGTCCGGCCAGCGCGCGCAATAAAGTGCTTTTACCCACCCCCGAATGGCCGCGTATCAGCCAGCGCTCCCCGGCGTTGATTTTTAGCGCGTCAATCTGCACCAGCGGCTCGCCATTGGGCTGGCAAAGATGCAGGCCGCGAATGGAGAGACAACCGGGCTGGCTGGCGCGGGTGAGAGAGATGCCGCCGGATGCGGCGCTGTGTTCGGCGCTGTGCTCCGTGCTGTGTTCAGCAATCGCCGCCTCGAATTCCAGCAAACGCCGAAACACCGAGCGCAGCAGCGCCAAATCCTTATAGCTGTGAATGAACCAGGATAACGCGCCGCGCACTCTGGCAAAAGTCAGGGTCAATTGCTGCACCGCGCCGAGGGTGATTTCCCCGGCAAAATAGCGCGGCGCGATAATCAGCAAAGGGATGAACGCGCCGATTTCGATGTACGCTTCGTTGAACAGGGTGATGCGCCGGGTATAGTCGATCACCCGCTGCCAGTTCTGCCGAATCGCCAGAAAAGCCGCCTGCAAACGCACGATTTCAGCGCGTCCGCCGGAATAAAAGGCGATCTGTTCGGCGTTTTCGCGTACCCGCATCATCAGGAAACGAAAATGCGCTTCGCAGCGTTGCCGGTGATAATCAATATCCACCAGCGGACGGGCAATCTTCTCCAGCAGGAAGGAGCCAAGCAGCGCGTAAAGAATCGCTACCCAGAGCATGTAGCCGGGAATTTCAATCTGTGCGCCGCCCAGCGCAAAAGACAGACTGCCGGACAAACTCCAGACCACCGCCGAAAACGTAACCAGCTTGACGATGTTATCGAGAAAGCCCAGCGACAGGCGCAGAGTGTCGCTGGCCAGCAGTTGCAAATCCTCACCGATGCGCTGATCTGGGTTGTCCGTGCCATCGGCGCGGCTGATGTGGTAATAGGCGTTGTTCCCCAGCCAGCGCTGGATGAAGACGTCCGTCATCCACTCCCGCCAGCGCATTTCCAGCGCCTGAAACAGCCAGATTCGCAGGGTATCGAAGACGGAATAAAAACAAATAATAATCACAAAAACCCGCATCAGTTGCCAGAACGCGCCAATATCGTGATTCGCCAGCGCGTCCAGGTAGTCGCGCTGCCAGTAGGTAATCCACACGGCAATGTAGGTGCGCGACAGGTCGGTACCCACGACCAGCGCGAGCAAGGCCCGCCCCCGCCAGCGGTCCTCCGAAACCCAGTAGGGCAAACTCAGACGCCAGGCCGCGCCGAGCCGTTCACGCAGGGAACGTGAACTGCCCGGCTTTTGCAATCCGGCGGCGGACGGGGGTTGCATCCCCCCGTTTTCCAGCGCTTCCAGCATTTCCATAGGTCAATACTTGGCACGCAGGGTCAGGATGAAATTGCGCGGCTCGCCATAGGTGT
>JAITNI010000276.1 GCA_031290535.1 Zoogloeaceae bacterium | reverse complement strand
CTGCGCGCCCGCGCCAACATTTCCGCCAGCCTGAAGGGCGACAACCACGATCAGGAAGCGGGCATCAAGATCGTGCTGCGCGCCGTCGAACAACCCCTGCGCGAAATCGTCACCAACGCCGGTGAAGAGCCTTCCGTGGTGGTCAACGAAGTGGTCAAGGGCAAGGGCAACTTCGGCTACAACGCCGCCACCGGCGAATACGGCGATCTGGTTGCCACCGGTGTGCTTGACCCCACCAAGGTGACGCGCTCCGCGCTGCAAAACGCCGCGTCCGTCGCGGCCCTCATCCTCACCACCGACGCGATGGTCGCCGACCTCGCTGAAGACAAACCCCTGGGCGGCGCGCCCGACATGGGCGGCATGGGTGGAATGGGCGGCATGGGCGGGATGATGTAAGGTTTTTGTCCTGACTGGCTGCAATGCAAAACGGCGTTCTTCGGAACGCCGTTTTTTTGGAGTGTATGATACGGATTTTGCAGGATTTTTCACGCATGAAAACCGCCTTCTTTTTGTCCCTGCTGATTGCTGTATTTCCTTTCGCCGCGCAGGCTGAACGCTCCTCGCAATCTGAACTTTCCTCGCAGTTCGAGGCTTGCACAGAAAAGGCGGAAGATATGGACGACTGGTTTTCTTGCGCCGATGCTGAAACAGAAAGGCAGGATAAACGGCTCAATCGAGCCTATCAATCCCGGCTGAACACACAAGGCACGAATAACAACAAAAAATCCTTGCAGGAAGCCCCGCGCGCCTGGGTCAAATACCGGGATGCCAATTGCGAGCTTTATTATTTTGAGGCATCGGGCAGCGGCAGTATCCGGGCGCACGACAGTGCCAGGGTGTGCGTCTTGGCAATGACAAAAATGCGGGCGGATGAACTGGAACTCAAGGGGGTTGAAATACATATGGGATCCCAGCAATTCAATGTCTGCATAAAAACGGAGAAGGTGGATGACTGTTTCGACGCCGAAACCGAACTGCAGAATCAAAGGCTCAATAGATCCTATGAATCCCTGTTGAACACACCGGATGCGGAGAGCAAAAAATCCTTGCAGAATGCCCAACGCACCTGGTTCAAATACCGGGATGCTAATTGCCTTTTTTATCTTGCTTCCCACAGCAGTGCATCGCAGGACGAATGTCTCCAGTCAATGACCGCCAAACGAGCGGAAGAACTGGAAGATGTCTCATTCAACCGCTTTCTAAGAGATTGAGCACCCGCTTTTCCATCATGGCAGGGAAATCGCCTCCGGTTTTGAAGGTTTTTTGCCCGTCTATCCGCAATGCCCTACAATACGCTGCAAATCGGGATGCTCAACGCTGGGTAAAACTTTGCAAGGGAGTGCATGATGGGACTGACCTACGCGCCCATAAAAATCGAAAACCTGTTCAACAAGCGGGCGGTGGAAGTTTCCGCTCTGGTGGATTCCGGCTCGGTCTTCCTGACCATTCCCGAACATCTTGCCGTGCAACTGGGCGTTGACCTCACCGAGGTCAGCACCCGCGAAGTCGTGCTTGCCAACGCGCATCGCGCCCTTGTCCCGATGGTCGGGCCGCTCCGGGTACAGTTTGGCGACCGCTACTGTGATCTTTCGGTTCTGGTGCTCGGCGACGAACCCTTGTTGGGCGCGGTGTCCATGGAAATGATGGATCTGATTTTGCATCCGGCGACACAATGCTTTTCCGTCAACCCCGCCAGCCCCTACGTTCCCGTCGCTCTTGCCAAGTAAGACCCGCTCCCCACATCCCGGATTTTTAAGAATTTTGACATGAAACCCCCCGCCTTTTTTCTGACCGCCCTGATCGGGGCCGCGTTTTCCCTTGCCGTCGCGCACGCCGAAGAGGCCAAGCTCACCCCGCAATTTGAGGCCTGCATGAACAAGGCGGCGACAACGGTGGATACGCTCGACTGCATTGGCGCTGAAACGGAACGGCAAGACAAAAGGCTCAACAAAGCCTATAAATCCCTGCAAAACACGGAGCGCAAAAAAACCTTGCAGGACGCCCAGCGGGCTTGGCTCAAATACCGGGAGGCCAATTGCGCTTTTTATTATGACCCTGAAGGTGGTACTCTGGCGACAGTTGAAGGCAGCGACTGCTTTATGTCGATGACGGCCAGACGGGCGAATGAGCTGGAAGCCTTGTCCCTGCCGGGCGAATTGCGGCAATGAACAGGCATCGGACACCGGAAATGCGGAAAAATTCTCCATGAATCAAGCCTTGCTGAATGAAAGAATTCTGGCGAGTCCCAAGTATCAGCGTCTGGTGAAAAACCGGACGGCTTTTCTCTGGCGGCTCAGTTTCTTTGTGCTGATCGCCTACCTGGCCTGTCTCGCGCTGCTCGTCTCCGGGCGGGGCGTTTTCGCCTTGCGCGCGACGCACGGCGCGATCATCCCAAGCCTCTTTTCAGGCGTCATGTTCATCGTCTTCGCCATTCTGATGACCTGGATTTACGCACGGCGAGCCAAGCGCGAATTTGATGTCCTGCTCGCTGAACTGACGCAAGAATTGAAGAACGCCCCAAAACTATGAGCCGTGTCAAACGCTGCGCCATCGGCGCATTTCTCGGGTTGTGCGCGGCAATGCCCGTGCTGGCGACGCCGCACGATTTGCCGG
>JAITNI010000185.1 GCA_031290535.1 Zoogloeaceae bacterium | reverse complement strand
TTTGCCAAAATCATGCCATGTCCATGAACAGTTTTCACCGTCGCAGTACGCGCACGGCTCCACCCGCGCCCAACAAAACGTCTGCGCCTGCCCCACGCCGAACGGGAATGCGGGTCGATCAATGTTTGGTGGCCTTGGGATTGGCCGCCACGCGCCGCGCCGCCTGTCGGCTGATTGCCGAGGAGCGGGTGTGGCTGGCGGCAAAGTTGCTGACCAAACCGGCGCAGATCGTCCAGAATGCGGCATTGTTGCGCGTGACGCCAAACAAAACGCCAGACGCCTCCGTTCGTCCTGCGCCTGTCGAAGAACAGCCCGAAGGCATTTTTGTCGACCATCCCGCCGCGCCGGATTAAACTTGTCCCCCTCTCCACGCATTTTGACCTGAACGTAATCCCATGCCCACCGAACTTTCCATTGAATTTTTCCCCCCGCAAACGCCGGAAGGCGCTGAGAAACTCAAGGCGGAGCGCGCCCGACTGGCGGCCTTGAACCCCGCGTTTTTTTCCGTCACCTATGGCGCGGGCGGCTCTACCCGCGAGCGCACCTTTGCGACGGTGCGGGACATTGCCGCCGAAGGCCATCAGGCCGTGCCGCATTTGTCCTGCATCGGTTCTTCCAAGGCGGGCATCCGCGAGATTCTTCAGTGTTTTCAGAACGAAGGCATTACCCGTCTGGTCGCCCTGCGTGGCGACCTGCCCTCCGGCATGGCCGTGACGGGGGAGTTGCGCTATGCCAGCGAGCTGGTGGAATTCATCCGCGCCGAAACCGGCGATGCCTTTCGCATTGAAGTGGCCGCCTACCCGGAATGGCATCCGCAGGCCAGCAGTCCGCAGGCCGACCTGCAAAATTTTGTCCGCAAGGCTAAAGCCGGGGCAAATGCCGCCATCACCCAGTATTTTTACAATGCCGACGCCTATTTTCATTTTGTCGACGCGGTTCGCGCGCTGGGCGTGGAGATTCCCATTGTACCCGGCATCATGCCGATCGCCAGCTTTTCCAAACTGGCCCGTTTTTCCGACACTTGCGGCGCGGACATCCCCCGCTGGATGCGAAAAAGATTTGAAAGCTATGGCGACGACGCCGATTCCATCCGCGCCCTGGGTCTGGAAGTCGTCACCGAACTGTGTGCAAAACTCCTCGCGGGCGGCGCGCCGGGGCTGCATTTTTACAGCATGAATCAGGCGGCGCTGACCACGGAAATCTGGCGGAGATTGTCGTCCTGATCGCCCGCCCCCCCAAAATCAGTCCAAAAAATCAGTCATTGACCCAACCCGTTTGCCAGTACAGAATCTCCTGGTTTTGGCAAGAAAAGAAAAAGCGATGGCGGCACAACGGAAAAAGCGTCTTTCAGCAGGCGTGAGTGTGTGGGGGCGGATCGGGGCGCTGGCTCTGCTGGCGGGCTGTTCTGCGGAACCGCCGCCCCTGCCGCCGCGTCCGGTACTGGTGCTGACGGTGGGCGCGGAAAATGGCGCGGGCGGCAGCGCCTTTGAGGCGCAGCGTTATAGCGCCGTGATTCGCTCGCGCACGGAAGCGCCGCTGGCGTTTCAGGTGGGAGGGAAGATGCTGGAGCGGCGGGTGGATGTGGGGAGCATGGTGGAGAAGGGGCAGGTGCTGGCGCGGCTGGACGCGGCGGATACGGCCTTGCGGCTGACGGCGGCAGAAGCGGAACTGGCCTTGGCCGAGGCGGAAGCGGCGCGTTACCGGGCGCTGCGAGCGAAAAATTTTGTCAGCCAGACGGCGCTGGACGCCAAGGAAAGCGCCCTCAAAACGATTCGCGCCCAGACGCAACTGGCGCAAAACCAGCGGCGCTATACCGATTTGATCGCCGACCAGTCCGGCGTGATCGCCCGCGTCGAAGCCGAGCCGGGGCAGGTCGTCGCGCCCGGCCAGACAGTGCTGTGGCTGGCGCGTCCCGACTTGCCGGAGGCTGCCTTTGACGTGCCGGAATCCCGTTTGGGTTCCCTGAAGGGGGAAGCTCCGGTAGAAATTGTCCTGTGGATAGACGGCGAGAAAACTTATGCCGGAAAGATTCGTGAAATCGGCGCGGTCGCCGACCCGGCCACGCGCACCTACCCGGTACGCGCCCGCCTTGAGATGCCGAACCCCGCGCCAGAGGTGGCGTCCTCCCCCGCCGTGCGTCTGGGCATGAGCGCCACAGTGCGCGTGACCTCCCAGGAAACCGGCATGCGCCTGCCCGCCAGCGCCATTTTTCAGACCCCGGTTCCGACCACGGCGCAGGCAGGAGCGCAGACGACAAACACGCAAATAAAAGCGCAACCCGCCGTCTGGCGTGTTGGGGCGGATAACCGGATAAGCCTCGTACCCGTGCGCCTGCAAGCCTGGGAAGACGGCCACGCCCGCGTCACCGGGCTACAGGCAGGGACGCGGGTGGTTACGGCAGGCGTGCATAAACTGACGGCGGGCGAACAAATCTTGCCGGTGGAAAAACAGCCATGACCGCAGATCGCACAGGGTCTATCGGAGGAACAGCAATCAGTCTGAATGTTGTTTTCTGGGCTGTTTTGCTGCGCTGCGCGCAGGATTTGGACATTCATGCGATTGTCCGGCGGGAACGGAAGCCTTCCCCGCCCGTCTTCCCCCAAGTACGCTAAAATCCCCCCTTTCCCCAACTTCTCGCCCTCCCATGAGCCGACTCCGCGAAATTCCCTACAACTACACATCCTTTTCTGACCGGGAGATTGTCATTCGGCTGTTGGGGGAGGAGAACTGGCGGATTCTGGAAGGGTTGCGGGGGGAGCGGGTGACGGGGCGGTCGGCGCGGATGCTCTATGAGGTGCTGGGCGACATCTGGGTGGTGGAGCGGAATCCCTATCTGGAGGATGATCTGCTTGCCAACCGGGAGCGGCGCGAGGCGCTGGTTAACGCCTTGCATCACCGGCTGGCGGAGGTGGAAAAG
>JAITNI010000178.1 GCA_031290535.1 Zoogloeaceae bacterium | reverse complement strand
CTCACGGCGGCTTCGAGCAGCACCGCGAGGTTGCGGCCCGCCGCGACGGGGATGACCACCTTGCGGATGGGAACCCCCAGAATTTCCTGCGTCTGGGCATCGAGCGGCAGGCGGGGGGTGTCTGCGCTGGAAACGAGTTTTTGCAGGTAGACAATCAGTTTGAGTTTCATTTTGCGGCGCGAGGCCGTTTCGCCGAAAATGCTGCGAATGTTGAGCAGCCCCAGGCCGCGCACTTCCAGATAATCCTGCAACAGACCGGGACAGCGGCCTTCCAGCGTGGTGGGGGCGATGCGCGCCAGTTCCACGACGTCATCGGCCACCAGACCGTGCCCCTTGGAGATGAGTTCCAGCGCCAGTTCCGATTTGCCGACGCCGGAATCGCCGGTAATCAGCACCCCCATGCCAAGCACGTCCATGAACACGCCGTGAATGGAGGTGGTGTCCGCCAGACGGCGGGAGAGGTAAATCCGCAGCAGGTCGATCACTGCCGAACAGGGTTTGGTGGAGGTGAGGAGCGGCGTTTGCGTGGCGTTGCACATGTCCCAGAGCACCTTGGGCATCGGCAGGGCGTCGGCAACGATGAGCGCTGGCGGCTGCGCGGCGATCAGCGTCTCCATCTGGTGCTTGAACTGGGCCGGGGAGATGCGCCGCAGCCAGGCGATTTCCGCCGGGCCGATGACTTGCAGGCGCTCCGGGTGGATCAGGTTCATGTGCCCGACCACATCCGCGCCGTAGTTGCCCGATTCCTTCAGGCCAATGCGACGCTCGGAATGCGCGGCCAGATCCCAGGACAGTTCCAGCTTGTCCCGGTGATCTTCATACAACTGAACGAGGCTGATTTCCCGCATGAGGAAAGACCGTCCGGCTCAGGCGGAAAAAAGCGCCAGGACGGCGGCGGCATCGGGCGCGGCGGCCAGATTCTCCCGGAACGGGCGGTCGGCAAAGCGGGTCGCCAGTTCGGAGAGAATTTGCAGATGCGCTTCCGTGGCCTGTTCCGGCACTAAAAGCACAAAAAGCTGCGCCACCGGGCGGCCATCGGGGGCCTCAAAATCAATGGCTTCGGCCAGCCGGATGAACGCGCCCGTAGCCTGTTTCAAGCCCTTGATGCGCCCATGCGGAATGGCAATACCCTGGCCTAAACCAGTGGAGCCGAGCTTTTCCCGCGCCAGCAGGCTTTCAAACACCAGCGAATGCGCGATGCCGCAGGAAGCCTCAAAGAGTTCCCCGGCCTGCTCGAACACCCGCTTTTTACTGCCGGCCTCCAGATTCAGAAGAATGTGGGATTCCGGCAGAAGTTGGACGATAAGGTTCATAATGGTCGTCGACAAAAAAGGACGCCACGCCCTTGTCGGGCGTGGCCAGAGAGAACATCACTCAGCCAGATGGCTGGTCAGCTTGTCGCCGCGATGATGATCCTGGAGTTTTTGCTTGTGCTTTTGCACCTGGCGATCCAGTTTGTCGAACAGGCCGTCGATGGCGGCATACAGGTCGTCTTCGGCGCTCTCCACAAAAATGTCCCGCCCCGGCACATGCACGGTGACTTCGGCTTTCTGTTTCAGTTTTACGACAGACAGAATGACATTGACGCCTGTCACGCGGTCAAAGTGGTTAATGACGGACTTCAACTTGCCTTCCACATACTCGCGGAGCGGCGGCGTCACCTCAACGTGGTGACCACTGATCTGTAAATTCATTTTTTCTCCTTTCTTTACAGAGTTTTGCGAAGATTGACCGGCGGAATACTCAGGGACTCGCGGTATTTGGCGATGGTGCGCCGGGCCACCACGATCCCCTGTTGCCCCAGTATTTCGGATATTTGACCATCCGACAAGGGATTTTTGCTGTTCTCGGCGGCGATGAGCTGCTTGATGAGGGCGCGAATCGCCGTCGCAGAGCAGGCTCCGCCGGTATCGGTGGCCACATGGCTGCCGAAAAAATATTTCAGTTCAAAGATGCCGCGCTGCGTCGCCATGTACTTCTGGCTCGTCACCCGCGACACGGTGGATTCGTGCAGGCCGACCTCGTCGGCGATCTCGCGCAGCACCAGAGGCCGCATGGCGACTTCGCCATGCTCGAAAAACTGCCGCTGCCGCCCGACAATCGCCTGCGAGACGCGGGCAATGGTCTCAAAGCGCTGCTGCACATTCTTGATGAGCCAGCGGGCTTCCTGCAATTGCGTCGACAGCGCCGATTCGCCGCGCCGCTGGCGGGAGAGAATTTCCGCATACAAGCGATTGACGCGCAGTTTGGGGTAGGCGTCGGGATTGATTTGCGCCGTCCAAGCGCCGCGCACCTTTTTGACGAGCACATCCGGGATGATGTAGCGCGTGTCGATCGGCGCGAAACTTGCGCCGGGACGCGGGTTCAGGCCGACAATCAGGGCGTGCGCGGCCTTCAGGGCTTCGTCGTCGCACTCAATGATTTTTTTCATCTTGAAAAAATCCCGCGCCGCCAGCAATTCCAGATGCTCCGCCACGATGGTCATCGCCAAATCGCGGGTGGCGTCGGCGGGCAGGCTTTTCAGTTGCAGCGTCAGGCATTCCTGCGGCGAACGCGCGCCAATGCCGGTCGGGTCAAGGCTTTGCAACTGGCGCAGGGCGACTTCAAGGTCATCCTGTTCCACCTCGTATTCGGGCGGGATGGTTTCCAGCAATTCTTCCAGACCCGACGAGAGATAGCCGTCATCGTCCAGCCCTTCAATCAGAAAACGGATCAGGGCGCGATCACGGTCGGAAAACTGGGTGAGGCCCAGTTGCCAGTTCAGATGGTCGCGCAGGGAAATGGCAGCGGCCTGCAAATCCTGGGCTTCCGCCTCGTCGTCCGCGCCGCGCTCGCGGCCTGGGCTGCCGTAACTGCCGCTGTCCTGCGACCAGCGATCTTCGGCCATGTCGGAAGAACTCAGTTCGCCGGAGAATTCCGTGTTTTCCTCGCGGGGGGAAGAATGCTCCTCCCGCGCTTCCCGGTCATATTCGCGCTCGCCGCCGCCAAATTCTGTCGCCGTGCCATTGCCGTTGCCCGCATAGCTTGCGCCCTCGCCTTCCTCCACGCGCTCCAGAAGCGGATTTTCGAGAAGATAGTTCTCAATCTCCTGATTCATGTCCAG
>JAITNI010000153.1 GCA_031290535.1 Zoogloeaceae bacterium | reverse complement strand
GCGTAGGTTGGGCTATCTCCCCAACACAAATGCCCCTTGGCAACATGAGGGTAGGCGCGCACATTGTCTACAACTCCAATCCCGCCCCCGCCGTCCCCGAACCCGAAACCTATGCCATGTTGCTGGCCGGTCTGGGGCTTGTGGGTCTCATCGCCCGTCGGCGGCGCAATCTCGCGCGCCGTTGATTTTTTCGGTGTCCAGCGCGGGAGCGCATTTTCTGCTCAATGAAAGGCGTTACGCCTGTATGGAGTGCGGCGGCTTGCCGCCGCTTTAGCGGTGATGCAAGGAGCAGTGGCTCGCAAAGCGGGAGCAAGCGCCCGCGCTCCATAAAAAATCCCGGAGTCTGTGAGCAAACAGAAAATGCCCTGAAAAAACCGCCTTTCGGGGCGGTTTTTTGATGAGGATTGAACCGGCGCGGCTTGGCGTTCAGTCGATTTCGATTTGCGCCAGCGTCGATTTCGCCGCCGGCGGGTTTTGTTCCAGATAGCGCAAAATGCCGCGTGTCAGGGCTTCGGCCATTTGCTCCTGATATTTGCTGTCGGCCAGTTTGCGTTCTTCTTCCGGGTTGGAGATGAAGGCGGTTTCGACGAGGATGGAGGGGATGTCCGGCGCTTTCAGGACAGCAAACCCCGCCTGTTCGACGCTGGCCTTGTGCAGGGTGTTGATGCCCCCCAGTTCGCCCAGCACGGCTTTGGCCAGACGCAGGCTGTCGCTCTTGGTCGCGGTTTGCGAGAGGTCAAGCAGGGTGCGGGCGAGGAAGGGGTCTTTGACGTTGATGTTGACGCCGCCAATCAGGTCGGCGTCGTTTTCTTTCTGGGCCAGCCAGCGGGCCGCCGTGCTGGACGCGCCTTTTTCGGACAGAATGAACACCGAAGAGCCTTTGGCTTCCGGCTTGATCCAGGCGTCGGCGTGGATGGAGACAAACAAATCCGACTGCACACGGCGCGCCTTTTGCACGCGGGTGCCGAGCGGCACAAAAAAGTCGCCGTCGCGGGTCAGGGCAACGCGCACGTTGGTGTGGCGTTCCAGCCGGGTTTTGAGGCGCCTGGCAATCGCCAGCGTGACCTCTTTTTCCCGCGTCCCCTTTTTGCCGACCGCGCCGGGGTCTTCGCCGCCATGTCCGGCATCCAGCGTGATGGTGACCAGGCGAGTGACCTTGCTCTTGCCCTTGTCCTTGCCGCTTTCGGCGGGTTTGCTGTCGGTTTTGTTGCCCGCTTTTTCCGGCGGATTTTCCAGTGTGGCGGGGTCTTCCAGCTTCAATTCCTCGCCGGACGGCGGGCGGTCGCTGCGGTTTTGTTCCTGCAACAGGGCCAGGAGCGGATCAACTGGCACTTCCGGGTACACATCCAGCACCAGCCGGTGTCCATACGCGCCGACCGGTTGCAGGGTGAACACCTGCGGGACGACACGGGTTTTGAGTTCCATCACCAGCCGCACGACACCGGGTTTGAAACGTCCGGCGCGCAGCAATTTAATGTACGGGTCGTTTTCGGCCACCTTGCCGGAAAGGCTTTCCAGCACCTTGTTGAACTCGATGCCCTCAATATCGACCACCAGCCGGTCGGGGGCTTCCAGAATGAAGTGCGAGTATTTGACCGGGGAATCGTGCTCCAGCGTCACGCGGGTATAGTCTTCGGCGGGCCAGACGCGCACGGCGAGAATGGAAGGATTTTTGCTCGTCTCCGCCGCCTGCCCCAGAGGCGTCACGGAGAGCGCCAGCGTCGCGCCGACAAAATGCAAAAAGCGCCGCCGCGTCAGTCCGGGGCATCCCAGAGCGGATACAGATTTTTCAGACATTGCCGACCCTCCTCGCTACAGGCAACAGGCGCGCAGGCGCGTCCCGCCACGTCCCCAAAGGCGCGATGCCGGAAAGAAAGGCGCACATCCGCAGGTGGAACGTAGCCGGACGCCTTGTCCGGCCATTCCACCAAACAGACCGAGTCTTTGCGAAAGTACTCGTCCAAGCCTGCATCGACAAACTCCTCAGGAGAGAGGAAACGATAAAAATCAAAGTGATACAAGTATAATCTCGAAACTACATAAACTTCAACTAGTGAATAAGTCGGACTTTTCACCGGCCCCGTATATCCTAATGCGCGCAACAGGGCGCGGGTCAGCGTGGTCTTGCCCGCGCCAAGATCGCCTTCCAGGTAAATCACCTGTCCAGGCGCGAGGCAATCCGCCAGTTTTACGCCCAGCCGTTCGGTGGCCGCCACGTCCGGCAGGGGAAATTCACGGCCTTCGCAGGGATTTTTTGCTGCATGTTGCATGATGATGACTCCTTGATGCAATGCGCCCGCCACCTGAACCTCTGGGCGCGGGAACTGGGTTTTTCCCGGCTCGGCATTTCGCACGCCCGGATTGAGGCCAACGCGGCGACCCGCCTGAAAAACTGGCTCGCCAAAGGCTGGCACGGGGAGATGGATTATATGGCCCGCCACGCCGAATTGCGCGTTCAGCCGGAACGGCTGGCCGCCGGGACGCTCACCGTCATCACTGTCGCGCTGGATTACTGGCCGGAAGCGGACGGTCTGGCCCCGGCGCTGGCCGCGTTGGCAGCCCCGGAACGCGCTTACCTTTCCCGCTACGCCCTCGGGCGCGACTATCACAAGGTGATGCGCCAGCGCTTGCAGAAGCTGGCAAAACGGATGGAAACCGCTATCGGCCCCTTTGGCTACCGCGTGTTTGCCGATTCGGCCCCGGTCATGGAAGTGGAATTTGCCCATCAGGGCGGGCTGGGCTGGCGCGGCAAACACACCCTGCTGGTCTCCCGGCAGGGTTCCTTCCGCTTTCTGGGCGAAATTTATACCGATCTGCCTTTTCCCGTGACGCCGCCCGACAGCGACCACTGCGGCAGCTGCGTCGCCTGCCTTTCCGTCTGTCCCACCCGCGCCATTATCGCGCCCTACCAACTGGATGCCCGCCGCTGCATTTCCT
>JAITNI010000042.1 GCA_031290535.1 Zoogloeaceae bacterium | reverse complement strand
GGCGCAAAGGGTTTTGCCATGAAAAAATCCGACCGCCGCATTGTCGTCATCCTCCGCGAAACCCGCCTTGAAAAAGTGTTGGCGAGCCAGAATACGCTGTCGCAGGCGAAATTTTACATTCGCAGTCTGGGCAGCGATTTTGACGAATACGAGGCCGAGCACCAGCAATACAACGCCTCAGTGCAGGTGGCACGGCAGAATCTGGAAGGGGTGGGCAATCTTCAGATGCTGGATCGCAAATATCTGCCCAATTTCATTTTCGCGCCGGAGGATATTGTTGTCGTTATCGGGCAGGATGGGCTGGTGGCGAACACCATCAAGTATCTCGACCACCAGCCGGTGATCGGCGTCAATCCCGACGCGAGCCGTTGGGATGGCGTGCTGCTGCCCTTCACCCCGGACGATCTGCCGAAAATTCTCCGCGAAACCCTCGCCGGAAAACGCCGCATCGAAGCCGTCAGCATGGCGAGGGCGCGCATCCAGAACGGGCAGGAACTGCTGGCGGTCAATGACTTTTTCATCGGCCAGCGCGGCCACGTTTCCGCCCGCTACATCCTCAAACCCGGCGGCCTGAAAGAAGCCCAATCCTCCAGCGGCGTGATCGTTTCCACCGGTCTGGGGTCGACCGGATGGATGAAAAGCGTCATCGCCGGGGCGTCGCGCATCGCCAATTCCGTCATCGGCCACCCCTATGGCGGCGGGCAGGAAAATGAAAGGGTGATGGAGGCGGACGAGGTTGCGGATATGGCGGAGGTTGCAATTTCCATGGAATCCATGACATACGGCATGGATGTGCCGGGAGCGCCCGCCCCGGAAGACCGGGAAGAATCGCGTTCCATGTTCTCCCTCCGCGCAAGCAAACCCCTGCCCGCTCGCAAAAAAACCTTTGGCGTCTCCGAGCTTTCCGGCGTCATCGGCAAATGGCACAGTCGGGAACTCCTCTACGCGGTGCGTGAACCCTTCCC
Organism: Zoogloeaceae bacterium; assembly: GCA_031290535.1. Taxonomy (GTDB): domain Bacteria; phylum Pseudomonadota; class Gammaproteobacteria; order Burkholderiales; family Rhodocyclaceae; genus Azovibrio. The sequence goes on along the minus strand of JAITNI010000042.1, from coordinate 4,617 downwards.
GAGCAAAACTACGGGCACCAATCTCGTCTTCGGCAAAATCTCCCCGGACGAACCCTTACGCATCGAATCCCTGATGGGCGAAAACGGCGTCATTTTCAGCGACGGCATGGAAAGCGACTTCCTCGCCTTCAACTCCGGCACTGAGGCCGTGATTACGCTGGCGGAAAAACAGGGGCGGATTGTGGTGTGATTCCAATTTTCAATGAAAACAGGATTTTTTCAGACCTGTATTTGCAAAGGAAATTCTGAACAATTTCCGACCGTTCGGGCTGAGCCTGTCGAAGCCCTTGTTTTTACAGGAAATGCCCAACGACCAAGCCTAGGGCGAACGGCGTGATTCAGAATTTCCAAAACGAATCAACCGCAAGGATTGCCGGGATACAACGTGACTTTGAGCAATTTTTCGCCTTGAAAGGTGAAAAAGAGCGTCATCTCGTAATACCAGATACCCTCGTTTTCCGGGTCATCCGGGTTGTAGGAAGAAATCAGCATCACAGCGAAACTCTGTTGCCCTTTCGGCAACACGCCCTTTCCTGCGACATTGCCTTGCTGGACGCTCTTGGGGAAACGTTTTCGGAATTCGACAAGCGTCATTTCAGGGCGAATGGTTTTTCCATCCACGCGCAATTCGCCCTTGAAATGGGACATCTCCCATTTTGCCCAGGAAGCGATGGCGTTGACCGCTTGCGTGACATAGTGTTTGTCGCCTTTTTTGAACAGCGCCTTCAGATTTTTGCCGGGATTGTTCTCAAAATCAAAGCGTAACCAGACCTCCATTCCTGTGTGATGCAGTTCCAGAAAATAACCCAGAGGCCCGGAGCCGCATTCTTCGTATTCTTCTGGTGTTGCATCTGTTTCCTTGATGCCGCCCAGGGCGTTCTGCCATGCCTGTGGCGTAAAGGTTTTTAACGCCCCGTCCCGCACAATTTCCAGACCATTGACCGTCACAACGCGGGCGCTATCAACACCGCCCGCCTGCGCGGCCAGCGCGAACAGCGTTCCGAAAACCAGCAGCAGCCATCCTGATGTTTTCATTTTTTCCCCCTTGGGTTACCTTTGTGGAAAATTCACCTTGGGGAAGTGTAGACCCATTCAGGCGTAGGGGCACGATATGCCGTTCACCTACAGGGTAATTTGTATGAAGCTCCAAATTTCCTGCGCGAAGCGCAGCAAATGATCCTCCCTTGACCAGGCCTTCGGCCTTGTCAGGGGGAAAGCCCCATCTGAAACCGTTTGGCTTTGTGCAAGTGAGCCGCTTCCTAAAGAGGACTTTGGTGACAGGAAATCAAGGACAGGAGATTCATGCGATTATCCTGCGCTTGAAATCTCCTTGCGGTGCCTTTGCTGGATTTCGCGTCTCCCTAACGTCGGGCGGGGGGCGGGACGATCAGGGCGTCTATGCCAAGCGTCTTGAGCTTTGCCCGCACGGATTGGGCTTCGGCCTGGGTTTTGAAGGGGCCGATCTGAACCCGTGTTTCCAGGGTGGCGGGGATGCCGTTCTGGCGCAGTTTGGTGTGCAGTTCTTCGGCGCGCTGGGCATTGGCGAACACGCCGGCCTGCACGATAAAGCCGACTGCCGCCGCCTGCGGCCTGACGGGCGGTTCCGCCGGAGGCGGTTCAATGGTGGGGGGGGCGCTGTCTTCGGGGGCATCCTCGACCAGCGGATGATTTGTAGCAGCCGCTGCCGGTTTGACAGGCGGCGTCGTGGCCGGGGGCGGCGCAGGCGTTTTGTTGGGGACGCTGGCAGCGGAAACGGTCTTGATCGGGGTGGCGACCGTGGGCGTCGTCGGCGATACCGTTTGGGGCAGGGCAGGGGAGGGCGGCGCGGTGGGCGCAGGCGGCGCTTCGGGCGGCAGGGCGGCGGGCGCGACGGCTTCGGGCGGGAACGGCGTTTCGGGCGGCAGTTCGGGGGCTTCCGGGACATCATCTTCCAGGGGGGGCGTCATGGGGCGAATCTGGGGCGATGGCGGGACGGGCACGGGGCGGGTATACGTGGGCGTGTCCGGCGCTTCCGGGGCGGAGAGGGAATTGAAGAACACCAGCAGGGTGAGCAGGACGCCGACCGCGCCTGCCGCGTACATCATCTGCCGGATGATGCGGCTGCGTTGTTCGGATTCCGCTTCCAAAGCGTCGCGGTCGGGGTTTTTCTGGCTCATGATGGGGGCCTGTCCTTGTTTTTGACCAGCGCGACGACCAGATCGGCTTCGGCGCGGGAGATGCCGCAGCGTTCCGAGATGGTCAGCGCGTCATGGCCGAGAATGGCCATCTGCATGGCATCGCTGTACAGGGGCGAGGCGTTTTGCGCGGCGTGCGTCGCCTGGATTTCCTGCTGGAATTCTTCGCGCAGGCCGATAAAATCTTCCCGCAGGGCAGAGAGCGCGCCACGCAGGGCGTCGACTTCTTCCCGGAGCTGTTCCAGCTCGCGCTCAACGCCGTCCATCAGGGTCTGACGGGCGAAGTCGGCGCGGTTTTCGGGGGGCCAGGAGGCTTCCATCGGGTCTTCCCTGCTTTCTTCCGCCAAGGCGGGGGTGGGGTAGTGTTTTTTGAAGCGTTCTTTCAGTTGCTCGCGCAGATGGTCGTGGAATTGCGCGTTGCGCGGGTCGTCCGGCGGCCTGTTTTCCGGCGCGGCCTCCGATGCGGCGGGTTTTTCCATTACCCTGGGTTCGCGGAGTTCGCGGGGTTCCTTCGCGGGCGGCGGCGCGCGCCGCTGACGGTTCAGGGCGCGCATCCGCACGAGCAGCCAGACCATATAGGCCACAATCGCCAGAATCAGGCCAAGCAGGATTTCCCGCCAGCCCATGCCTAGAAATCCTGCGTGTATTGCACCCCGATCACATGGCCACTGGCGTCATAGTCGCCTTTCAGGCGCACGCCGCCATTTCTCTGGTCAATGTCCGGGTCTTTCACCCACTGGTAGGCATAGCCAAAATCCAGCGCCGCGCTTTTGCCGAGCCGGTATTGCCCGCCCAGCGTGAGCCAGAGGCGATGATGATCGGGCAGCATTGCCGTGCGTTGATGGCGCAGGGGGCCATGTTCGTAGGCGAGGCCAAATTTTGATTTCCACTGGCTGTTGTAGGTGTAGGCCGCGCCCCAGGCCACCCGCCAGCCGTCATGTTCGTAATCGTCCACCGTTTTCCAGCGCGTGTAGGAGAGATCGCCCATCGCCTCCCAGCGCTCGGAAACCTGCTGCCAGACCGAAAGGGTGAACGTGCCGGGGGTTTTTAGGTCGCCATCGGCATCAACGCCCTGAAAGCGCGGCGTGTCATTCAAATCGTATTGCAGCGCGGAACGGTAGGTTACGCCCACGCGCATGGCGGGGGACAGGGTCAACAACGCCCCGGCGTTCCAGCCCCAGGCGCTGTCGTCATCGGCGCTGTGCAGCTTTTGTCCGGCGTCATTCACCCAGTCCGTTTCCAGCTTCAGTTTCTGGTAATTGAGGCCAAAGCCCAGGGAGACCTTGTCGGAAACCCGATAGGCGACAGAAGGATTCACATTCAGGGTACGCAGGCGCGTTTCGACGCCGAATGACCGGCCTCGCCAGTCCTCGTCATAGTCCGTATGCAGGCCGTAGGGGGAAGAAATGCCCACGCCGACCACCCAGTCGGGCGCGACGGCCCAGGAGAGATAGGCATTGGGCTGCGCGCGCCATGCGCCCGCGTCGCCGCCATCGCCGCCAGTGCTGCCGAAGGAGCCGTGGTTGTTGAATTCGTAACGGTGCCGCACCCCCGCAATTCCGAGGGAAACCTGCCGGGCAGGCAACAGGGTCATGCCAGCGGGGTTGTAGTAAATCGTGCTGGCGTTATCGGCGACGGCGGCGGAACCGGCATAGGCGACGCCCAAACCGCTGGCATTTTGCTCCAGAGACTGAAAGCCGCTTGCCAGCGCCGTTCCCGCAGGAATCAACGCCAGAGCAGACAGTAATGCAGGCATTTTGTTCATGTTTTGGCTCAAAAATGGGCGATAACCCTATAATTCTAATCGTTTTTTTGGCTGATGTCGCGTTTATTACCGTTTGCGTCAAGCGCGACATAGGTGAGTGTGGCTTCCGTCACCTTGACGGTGACGGGCTGTTGGGGGTGACGCACCGCATAGACTTCCACGGCGGTGGTGATGGAGGAGCGCCCCACCCTGATGACTTCAGCGTAATAACTGACGAGATCGCCGGAAGACACGGGCTGGTGAAACTGAAAGGCGTTGACCGCCACCGTCGCCACCCGGCCTCTGGAATGCCGCATGGCCTCAATGCCGCCCGCCACATCAACGTTGGACATAATCCAGCCGCCAAAAATATCGCCGAACATGTTCTCATCCTTGGGCATGGGCACCAGCCGCAGCACGGGCTGCTTGTCGGGTAACTGCACGGGGTGGTCAATCATGGGGAGTCTCCTGATTTTTGTTGTAAAGCGGCTATTGTCCCGGATTTTTGCGACTTTTCCTATCCCTTCCGGGGCGAAGTGGGGTTGCGATGCCTGTAATTTTCCTGTGCCGCGCCCTTCGATAGGAGCTGGAGTAGTTCAGTCTGACTAAGGACTGGACGACCGGGGATGGATCCATCTCCGGTAGAGGCAAAAGAATTTTACTCTAGCCTTTGTGACCAGACCAGCTCTGAGGCCTACC
>JAITNI010000026.1 GCA_031290535.1 Zoogloeaceae bacterium | reverse complement strand
CCCTGACCCGCCGCCTTCCGCCGCCGGGAGCGCGGGTGTTTTATTTTTCCTGCCGCGCCATTGTCGCGCAGGCCAAAACGCATCTGGAATCGCTTGCCCAGGCCACGCCGCCCTTTCCTCTGGCGGACAATCTCCGGGACTGCCGCCGCCTTTTGGAGCGGCTCCTCACCTGCTGGGGCAATCCCCTTCAGCGCCGTTTTCCCCGGCATCGCAAATCCTACCGGGGCGGCCTGTGCGTCGGGCTGGAAAAACTCCATCGTTTGCTGCAAACGTCCTCTCCCCTGAACCGGGCGGAGATGGCGGCGGATTTTTTCAGCCACTGGATTGTCACCAACGAAAGCCCGGACGGCTACACCCTCATGTTCCTGCGCGGCGACCCCGGACGCATGGCGGTGGGGGACATTGTCGCCCTGCACCCCGAAAAAGCGCCCGAAGCCCAACGGCATCCCATCGGCCTGATTCGCTGGGTGCTTTCAGAAACGCCGGAACACATTGAAATCGGTGTGCAGATTCTGGCGCAGGACGCCATCCCTACCCTGCTGGTGACGCCGGACGCCCCGGAAGAAGGCATCAAGGCGCTCATCCTGCCGGAATACCCGCCGCTGCGCGACGCCCCGCATCTGGTTGTCCCCGCCTGCCGCATTGCCGGACAGGGCGATCAGGAACTCCTGTTGAGCCGGAACGGGGAAGCGCGCGAGGCGATCAGAATTCAGGAAGCCTGCGAACAAAGCCCCTGCCTGGATATTTTTGTGATCGCGGTCGCGCCGCCCGCCCCCCCGGAAGCCTCCTCCTGATGCGCGGGCGTTTGCGCTGGATGGCCTGCGCCAGTCTGCTGGCGTTGCTGTTCCTGTGCCCCGTCTGGGAACTCTGGCTCGCGCCGCTGCAACCCGGCGGCACCTGGCTGGCCGCCAAGGGCGTTCCCCTGCTTTTTATCGCGGTGGGCATTTTCAGGGGACGGCGCTATACCTATCAGGTCGCTTCGCTGGTGGCGCTGCTCTATCTGCTGGAAGGCAGCGTCCGCGTCGCCAGCGACCGGGGGCTGACGCAACAACTGGCTGGACTGGAAACCCTGCTGGCGCTCGTCTTTTTCTTCAGCGTCGCTTTCTACGCCCGCCTGAGCGCGCCGGGACGCCAAAAAACAGATTCGTCCGCCGCCCCGTGACAATACGCTTTCAACCGCGTCCGGGAGCCGCTGTTCGATGCAATTTCAGAGGCATGATCGCTCCTGAAATGGTTAACAACGGCGAGAAATTGCACTTGAGAAGCGCAGGGGGCATGAACGCTTACGCCTTCAACAATTCCTCCCGTCCCCCCAGCCAGCGTTCCAGATGCCGGGCGGCTTGCTGGGGGGCTTGGGCGAGCAGGGTTTCGGCGAGTTCCTGAGCGGTTTCTACCAGATCGGCGTCCTGTTCCAGATCGGCGTAGCGCAGCAGGGGGAGGCCGCTTTGGCGGCTGCCGATGAATTCGCCGGGGCCGCGCAGGTGTAAATCCTGACGGGCAATCTCAAAACCGTCGGTATGCTCGAAGATGATTTTGAGCCGCGCCCGGGCGGTCTCGGACAGGGGTTCGGCGTAGAGCAGGACGCAACTGCTTTCATGTGCGCCGCGTCCGACCCGGCCACGCAACTGGTGCAGTTGCGAAAGGCCAAAGCGTTCGGCGTGTTCGATCACCATCAGGCTGGCGTTGGGCACATCCACACCTACTTCGATCACCGTCGTCGCCACCAGCAAATCCACCGCCCCGGCGACGAAGGACGCCATCATCGCCTGTTTTTCCGCCGCTTTCAGGCGTCCGTGGATAAGGCCGACCTGCAACCCCGGCAGCGCCGCTTGCAGCCACGCGAAGGTTTCCAGCGCGGTTTGCAGTTGCAGGGTTTCGGATTCCTCGATCAGTGGGCACACCCAATACACCTGCCGTCCGGCCTCCACCTTGCGACGCACGTATTCCATCACCTGTTCGCGCCGCTCATTGCGGGCCAGACGGGTGTGGATGGGGGTGCGGCCGGGCGGCAGTTCGTCCAGTGTCGAAACATCCAGATCGGCGTAATAGCTCATCGCCAGTGTGCGCGGGATGGGCGTGGCGGACATCATCAACTGGTGCGGCGCGTGTCCCTTCTGGCGCAGGGCCAGACGTTGCGCCACGCCAAAGCGGTGCTGCTCGTCGATGATGACAAGCCCCAGGCGCTCAAAATCCACGCCGGTCTGGATCAGGGCGTGTGTGCCCACCACCAGTCCCGCCGTGCGTGTCGCTTCAAGCTGCGCCTGCCGCGCCTTGCCCTTCTGGCTGCCGGTGAGCCAGGCCACCTGCACGCCGAGCGGCGCGAACCAGTCTTGCAGTTTCAGATAATGCTGTTCGGCGAGGATTTCCGTCGGCGCCATGAAGGCCGCCTGCCAGCCGGACTCAATGGCCTGACAGGCCGCCAGTGCCGCCACCAGCGTTTTGCCCGCGCCCACGTCGCCTTGCAGCAGGCGCTGCATCGGGTGATGCTGCGCCAGATCGGCGTTGATTTCCGCCGTCACCCGTTTTTGGGCGCGGGTCAGCGCGAAGGGGAGCGCCGCCGTGAGTTGCCGCGCCAGTACGCCCGTGCCGGAGAGCCGGGGCGCGCCGATGTCGCGGCGGCGGCGATAGGCCAGCCGCAGGGAAATCAGCTGCGCCAGAAGTTCGTCGAGTTTAATCCGTCGCCAGGCCGGATGCGTGCGGGAAGACAGCGCCTCCTGCGACACCCCGGCGGGCGGCGTGTGCAGGGAGTGGATGGCCTGCCAGATGTCCGGCAGCGCGTGTTGGGCGAGAAAATCTGCCGGCAGTGTTTCCGCCAGCGGCGCGGCCTCCAGCGCACGGGCAATGAGTTTT
>JAITNI010000337.1 GCA_031290535.1 Zoogloeaceae bacterium | reverse complement strand
GGCCTTTCCCCATTTTTTGCTGGCGCCCGCCCGTCTCAGCCCGGAAGTCGAGGCCATTGCCGCCCTTTATCTGCGTCTCCTGGCCCTGTCGCTGCCCGCCTCGCTCGGCTACCGGGCCTTTCACGCCGCCGCTAACGCGCTGGGACATCCGCGCCCCCTGATGTACATCGCCTGTCTGGAAACCGTCAGTCACGCGGCGCTGGCCTGGGGGCTGGTGGGCGGACATCTGGGCTTGCCTGCGCTGGGCGCGGCGGGCGCGGCCTGTTCCCAGATTGTCGTCACCTGGGTGAGCCTCGCGTTCTGCTTTTTACTGCTGGCGAAAAGTCCGGCCTTTGCTCCCTTTCAGATTTTCGAGCGCTGGGAATGGCCGCGCTGGCGAGCACAGAAAGAATTGCTGCGTCTGGGCCTGCCGATGGGATTTTCCTATCTGGTGGAAATCAGCGCCTTTACCCTGATGGCGATTTTCATCGCCCGACTGGGGGTCGAGACGGTGAGCGGCCATCGCATCGCCGCCAATCTTTCCGCCTTCGTCTATATGCTGCCCCTGTCGCTGGCGATTGCCACGGCCACGCAGGTAGCGCAGGCGGCGGGCGCGCAGGAAGAGCGGCGAGCCTGGGCCAGCGCCCGCGCCGGACTGATTCTGGCGGGCGGGCTTTCCATCCTGATGGCGTTCGCGCTCCTCGGCTTGCGTGGCCCGATTGCCCGTCTGGCAACCGAAGATCCCGCTGTGGCGGGCGTGGCCGCCGGACTCATTTTTTACATCGCCCTCTACCAGTGTTTCGACGCCATCCAGACCATCGCCTGCTTTGCCCTGCGCGCCTACAAGGTGAGCTTTGTGCCGCTTTTGATTCACATCGGCTGTTTTTGGGGCGGCGGGCTGGGCGTGGGCTACTGGCTTGCCTTTGCCGCCCCCACACCGCAAGGCGCGGCGGGTTTCTGGCAAGCCGCCGTCCTCGCCACCATCACCGCCGCCCTGTTGCTGGGCGGGCTGCTGCTGTGGGTCAAGGGGCAAAGGGAGGCGTGCCAGAAAAACATCCCGGCGGAGGGATAGGAAGCGCTGCCGTCTACTGGCCTTTGTCTTTGTGGGTTGACTCGTCTCCGGCCAGCGCGAAGGCGGCCTCATCGTCGCTTTCAACGTCGCGTTTGAAATCTTCGGCGCTGGCAATCATGCGGCGTCGGCCTGATGTGGGTAACAACAGACTTGCCGCTTGGGAAACGCTGAACCACTCCAAATCGTTCGGGCTGAAGTCCTCCGCGCATGGGGCGCTTGCCGAACCCTCGAAGCCTTTGTTTTTACAGAGAATGTCCTTCGATAAACTCAGGGCGAACGGTATGCGTTTCCCTTATGGCTTGCGGTCGCGGCCTGTATAGGCAATCTTGTTGTCCTCGCACCATTTTCTGGCGATTTCCAGACACGCCTCAAAATACCAGGCAAACCAGGCTTCCCGTAGATCGAGTTGCGTCAGGGCGTCCTTGAAGCGCCGGAACGCGCCCTTGCCGCGCAGGGCGTTGTAGAGGTACGCCTGCTGTTGTGCGTCTGCCACCTGATCGGCAAAGGATTCCATGATGTTGTATTCGTGAATGTCCGCCTGCGCGGGGAGGGCCACATAATCGTCCAGATGTGCCTGTACGCGCAGGGCATCGGCGATCATTTCGTCTTCCCAGCCGTTGCCTTGCCGTTCGTTCTTATCCTGCGCCGCTTCGGCCAGTTCCCAATACTCGCGGTCGCATTCAAACAATTCGCCCGTCTGGCGGTGCAAAAACTGGTAAAAACCATCGTTGGCCATTTGCAGGTGTTCGGCAATGTCTTCCAGAAAGACAGGAGGGGGAGAAAGGTTCATGGTCGTCCTCGAAACTTGACCCATAATTGAAGAGGTTCCCGCAAGGGGCTGCAAGTCTGGTTTAGGGTAACTCCGCACAAGGCCGTTCGCCCTGAGAGCTTCTGTCGAAGGGCATTCCCCGTAAAAACAAGGGCAACGACTGCCTCAGCCCGAACTTGTGCAGAGTTTCCTTGGTTTCGGCGTCGAAACCAGCCGGAATAGTATTACGATGACAAAGGGGACTGTTCCGCAATCAAGGGCGTTTCGGCCTCCTTTGTCTTGTCCGCGCTACGTTCTTGCCGCTTTCTTCGTTCTGCGTAGACGCTGCTGCGCGATGATCTTTCGTATCCACTTTTGCATCCACGCATCAAAATCTTTCAGCGCTTTCAGTGTCAGGCAGAGTTTTTCAAACTGGGCGTCGGATAGTTTCTGGCCGAACAGATCGACCATGGCGCTGCTGGCCATCATCATATCCTGATCGTGCCGCGCCACGTCCAGATAGTTGTCCAGTTCGGCGTCCGTCAGGGTTTTGTGGGTTCGCAGATAGTGGAGATAGGCGCCATAGCGGTAGTGTTCGGTACTCTTGTCGTCGCCCTGCGCGAACAGGCGAAGCTGTTCTTCCAGAAAGTCGGGCGGCGGCAACAGGCCGCGTTCTGCCCATCGGCGCGTATAGCCCAACGGCGCCAGTTTTTCGTCTGGCGCGCGTGGTTGCCGTGGGCGCGTCATACATTCCCCTGCGGATTCACCTTGTCCAGCCCTGCGTAAAGTTTGTTGAGCGCGTTCAGATACGCCTTGATGGAGGCGATCACAATATCCGTATCCGCGCCCTGGCCGTTGACAACCCTTTCTCCCTTCATGAGCCGCACGGTGACTTCGCCCTGCGCGTCGGTGCCGGTGGTGATGGCGTTGACCGAGTAGAGCAGCAGTTGCGTGCCGCTCTGAACCACCTGTTCAATGGCCTTGAAGGCGGCGTCGACCGGGCCGGAGCCGTTGGCTTCCGCTTTTCTTTCCTCGCCGTCAAGCCCCAGAATGATTTTTGCACGCGGGGTTTCGCCTGTTTCGGAGGTCACTTGCGAATAATTGAGCTTGAAATGCTCCTGCGCGGGAGTCACGGTTTCGTCGGACACCAGCGCTTGCAGGTCGGCGTCAAAAATCTCGTGCTTTTTGTCGGCCAGTTCCTTGAAGCGGGCGAAGGCGGCGTTCAGGGCTTCTTCGCTTTCCAGCACAATCCCCAGTTCGGCGAGGCGGCTCTTGAAGGCGTTGCGGCCTGAGTGCTTGCCCAGCACCAGCTTGTTCTGCGCCCAGCCCACGTCTTCGGCGCGCATGATTTCGTAGGTTTCCCGATGCTTCAACACCCCGTCCTGATGAATGCCGGATTCATGCGCGAAGGCGTTCGCGCCGACAATCGCCTTGTTGGGCTGCACCGGATAGCCGGTAATCTGCGACACCAGCCGGGAGGCGGGCACAATCTGCGTCGTCTCAATGGCGGTTTCGAGTTGAAAAAGGTCGGGACGGGTGCGAACCGCCATCACCACTTCCTCCAGCGCGGCGTTGCCCGCCCGCTCGCCCAACCCGTTGATCGTGCATTCCACCTGCCGCGCCCCGGCCAGTACCGCCGCCAGCGAATTGGCGACCGCGAGTCCCAGATCGTTGTGGCAATGCACCGACCAGATGACCTTGTCCGCGTTCGGTACCCGCGCCAGCAATTGTTCGATGGTGCCGGCAAACTGTCGGGGCAGGTTGTAGCCCACGGTATCCGGCACATTGACGGTGGTCGCGCCCGCCCGGATGACCGCCTCAAAAATGCGGCAGAGAAAATCCAGATCGGAACGTCCGGCGTCCTCGGCGGAAAATTCCACGTCATCGGTATAGCGTCGCGCCCAGCCGATCGCCTTTACCGCCTGCTCGACCACCTGATCGGGCGTCATGCGGAGTTTTTTCTCCATGTGGATGGGGCTGGTGGCGATGAAGGTATGCACGCGCTTTTGCGGCGCGGGACGGATGGCCTCGCCCGCCCGTTCGATGTCCGCCTCGCTCGCCCGCGCCAGCGAGCAGACGGTGGATTCCCGAATGGTCTCGGCAATGGCGCGAATGGCCTCAAAATCGCCGGGCGAAGCGGCGGCAAACCCGGCCTCGATCACGTCCACGCGCATTTTTTCCAGTTGCCGGGCAACGCGGATTTTCTCCTCCCGCGTCATGGACGCGCCGGGGCTTTGCTCGCCATCGCGCAGGGTGGTGTCGAAAATGATGAGACGATTGGTCATGGGAGACTCCAAACTTCAGACAAACGCGCCGAAGCGCTTACGGCGCAGGGAAAGCGGATATTTTCTCACATTTCAGACGCGAGGTTTTCCCTTAGAGCAATCGCATGGCCGTCCAAATCCTGCGCGTAGCGCAGCAAATTATCCTCCCCTGACAAGGGGAGGTGCAGGAGGGGTTTTGCGGCGGTGGCAATCTGAACGCCCCCAAACCCCCCCAAACCCCCCTCAATCCCCCCTTGTCAGGGGGGAAGTCCCCTCCTGGAACCGCTTGGCTCTATCAAGTGAGCAGCGCCCTAAAGAGGGCTTTGACGACATGGAATCAATAACAAGAGACTCATGCGATTGCCTTGGGTTTTCCCTTGCATCCTTTCTTCTGACAATCAGAGGCATTGTCCCAGGCGAATGAATCGGGGTTTCGTCCCTCAGCCGCCAATGCTTGTTGCCGCTTGTCAGGAGGAAGGTGGTATATTTCGCGCTTTCTGGCGAATGGGCGCTCGGAGTAGACTTATGGAATGCGGCGACGGAGCAAATGACAGGGCAAATGGCGCAGACATGACGACCGCCTCGCTGGCGCAGGCGCGGCGCATTGTCATCAAAATTGGCTCCGCCCTGATTACCAACAACGGCGTGGGTCTGGCGGAGGAGGCCATTCGTGACTGGGCGCGGCAAATCGCCCGGCTGCGCGAGGAGGGGCGGCAGGTGGTGCTGGTCTCTTCCGGCGCGATTGCCTGCGGGATGCAGCGGCTGGGGTTGCCGAAGCGTCCGCGTGAAATTCATGACCTGCAAGCCTGCGCCGCCGTCGGGCAGATGGGGCTGGCGCAGATTTATCAGGCCGCCTTCGCCCAATACGGCCTCCACACCGCGCAGATTCTTCTCACCCACGACGACCTCGCCGACCGCAAGCGCTACCTGAACGCCCGCTCAACGTTGCACACTCTGCTCAATCTCGGCGTCGTGCCGATCATCAACGAAAATGACACTGTTGTTACCGACGAAATCAAGTTCGGCGACAATGACACGCTGGGCGCGCTGGTGACCAATGCCGTGGAAGCTGACGTTCTCATCCTCCTCACCGACCAGCCCGGCCTCTACACCGCCGACCCGCGCAAAGACCCGGCGGCGACGTTGATCCACACGGCCATCGCGGGCGAGGCGCGGCTGGAAGCGATGGCGGGCGGCGCGGGCACGGCGGTGGGGACGGGCGGGATGCTGACCAAGGTGCTGGCCGCCAAACGCGCCGCCAAAAGTGGCGCGGCGACAATCATCGCCAGCGGACGCGAGGCGGACGTCCTCCTGCGTCTGGCGGCGGGCGAGGCCGTCGGCACCCGGCTGGTCTCGCAAACCGAGCCGCTGGCGGCGAAAAAACAATGGCTGGCCGACCACCTCTCCACCGCCGGACAACTCTATCTGGACGACGGCGCGTGTCAGGCGCTCCACGCGGGCAAAAGCCTGCTGCCGATTGGCGTGCTCTCCATCGTCGGCGATTTTGAACGCGGCGCGGCGGTTGCTTGCATCGCCGTCAATGGCCGTGAAATCGCGCGCGGACTGGTCAACTACGGCAGTTTTGAGGCCCGCCGCATCGCCCGCCACCCCTCGCAGGAAATCGAAGGGCTGCTCGGTTATGTCGCCGAGGCGGAGATGATTCATCGGGATAATCTGATTTTGCTGGATTAGCGGGAGTGCCGGGTTGAGGAGTCCCCCCCCCTGCCTAGAGTGCTTTTTCATCCACAACCGAAACAAAAACAACATGGCTCATCAATCCCCGCCTCACGCGACTGCGCCAAACAAAAAGTCGCCCTTTCGTTGGAGGAGGGTACAGGCTTGCTTGAAGCTGATGAAGTGGATTTTATGGACTGACCCAAAACGCAGGTGGACATGGAGGGGGGTAAATCTGAGCCTGCGAGACCTTATGATTGTTGTCTGCGGATTGGTCATCATTTTTCAGATTTTGGCATATCCCAACTATTTTTCTTGGGGGCCAAAGTTTCCTGAGCGCTCCGAGCTTGAAGAAATTCATGGGAGTCTGATTTATCTCAGACAGGGTTCAAAAGGGGATAGTTCTGCTTTCAAGATTGTCGATCATTATGGTCGAGAATTGGCTTTAGCTTGTCTTGCTGGCGCAAGTAGTTGGGGGCGTGTTGCTTGCCGTTCCGATGTGATTTCTCTTGGTTGGGACTGGAAAAAAGCAATCATGCGCTATCACCCAAAATGGGGGGTAGTTGAGATTGTTGTGGACGGGCATCCTGTTCAATATTACAGCTATGAAGAAAAGCGTCTGCGCGTCATGCAAGAAGAACGACGAGTGAGTTATCGTTACTTGTTTTGCTTCTCGGTCATCTTCTTTTTTCTACTGTTAGATTATCAACTCTACAGGAGAAAGAGGAAAATATTTACAGCGAAACACAGGCGCACTTCAGGCAAGAATAGTAGGCCGGGTTAGACCGTTTTTTAACCCGGAATCCTCCTTGCATTTTAACTGTATTGTCATTTTTTACACTCCCCATCCTGCCGGACATTTTGAATAAATGAAATCCCCCCCTGAAAAACCCGCCCTTGCCGTCATCGGCGGCGGCCCTGCCGGACTGATGGGCGCGGAAGTGCTGGCGGCGGCGGGGCATTCGGTGCATTGTTTTGACGCCATGCCGACGGTCGGGCGCAAATTGCTCATGGCGGGCAAAAGCGGCCTCAATCTCACCCATACGGAAGATCAGGACATTTTTTTGACGCGCTACGGCGCAGCCCGCGACTGGTTGCAAGCGCCCCTCACGCGCTTTTCTCCCGCCGACCTGCGCGTCTGGGCCGCTGGTCTGGGCGTGGCGACTTTTGTCGGCTCTTCCGGGCGCGTGTTTCCAGACGGCATGAAGGCCGCGCCGCTGTTGCGGGCGTGGGTGCGGCGGCTGCGCGGTCTGGGGGTGCGGTTTCACCTGCGCCATCGCTGGCTGGGCTGGCAGGAAAAAGCTCTCCTCTTTGCCACGCCAGAAGCCACCGCGCCCGTCCTTTTTTCCGCCGATGCCGTGCTCTTGGCGTTGGGCGGCGCAAGCTGGGCCAGACTGGGTTCTGACGGCGTCTGGGCGAACATTCTGGCGGCGGAGGACATCCCGCTCGCCCCGTTTCGTCCGGCCAACTGCGGGTTTGACGTAGATTGGAGTCCCGTGTTCAGGACGCGCTACGCGGGCGAGCCGGTCAAGACAGTGCGGGCTTCTGTGGCCGCTTCTGCCCCCGGTTTCCCCCAGAAGCGCGGCGATTTCGTCATTACCGAAACCGGCATCGAAGGCAGCCTGATCTACGCCTTCGCCGCGCCCTTGCGGGACGCGCTGGAACAAACCGGCGCGGCCACCCTGACGCTTGACCTGCTCCCCGATCAGCCGCTGGAGCGCCTCGCGGCGGCGCTTGCCCGTCCGCAGGGACGCGATTCCCTGGCAAACCACCTGCGCCGCCGCGCTGGCCTTACCGGCGTCAAGGCGGCGCTGGCGCGGGAACTGCTGCCGCCAGAAATCCTGCATAACCCATCCCGTCTGGCCGCCGCGCTCAAATCCCTGTCGCTCCCCGTTCTCGCCCCCCGCCCGCTGGACGAAGCCATCAGCAGCGCTGGCGGCATCCGCAGGGAAGCGCTGGATGCCCGCCTGATGCTGAAAACCCGTCCCGGCATCTTTTGTGCCGGAGAAATGCTCGACTGGGAAGCCCCCACGGGCGGCTACCTCCTTACCGCCTGTCTGGCCACCGGACGGGCGGCGGGGGAGGGGATGCTGGCGTGGTTGGGGCAACAGGCATAAACGCGCCGAACCCTCCGTTGCGTCTCCCCACAGGATTGGGATTGAAACAAGCGCGGGCATTCTTCCATACTTGAAAACAGGGTTTTCTGCTTTTGCAGGGATAGCTGTTCCCATAATTTTCCGTTCGTGGAGAGGGCCTGTCGAACCCTGTCCTTCGACAGAGCTTCAGGGCGAACGAGCGGATGGATGATGATGGAAACCGTGAT
>JAITNI010000333.1 GCA_031290535.1 Zoogloeaceae bacterium | reverse complement strand
GATGCAGCCGTGTCTTGTGGGTTCAGGCAAGGCGATCGCATGAATGCCATCTCCCTGCGAGAATCCCAAGCGTAGCGGGATTTTTTCCTTCTCTCGCAAGGGGAGAAGGAATCGTCAGGACGCTTTGTGCCAAAGATGGCTCAGGGGTTGCCCGGAATCGCCCAAAGATTGTCCAGATCCTGAAAATTCCAGTTTTCCGGTTCTTCGCGGGTGACGATTTTTTCCGGGCAATGCGGACGCGCCAGATTGACGATTTCCGGGGGAATGCGGCTGTTGGTGCGGGTGGAGAAAAAGACGTTCAGTCTGGGCGTCAAAAGCGAGGCGTTTTGCTCGGTGACAACGCCCAGCCGCCCGGAATTCAGACGCACCAGCGAACCAATCGGGTAAATGCCCAGACTTTTGACAAAGGCGCGGAACAGGTACATGTCGAAATGCCCGCGCCATTCCGACATCTTGTGCAGGGATTCGGCGGGATCCCAGCCGTCCTTGTACGGACGCTGCGAAGTGATAGCGTCATAGACGTCGCAAATCGCGCCCATGCGGGCAAAGAGGCTGATCTGGTCGCCCGCGAGACGCCGGGGGTAGCCGTTGCCATCCAGTTTTTCGTGGTGCGACAGGCACACGTCCATCACTTCCGGAGACACCGACTGGCCGGCGCGTAAAATCTCGTAGCCCTCGCTGGGGTGGGTTTTCATGAGATCAAATTCGGCGTCCGTGAGCTTGCCGTTCTTGTTCAGGACGTCCAGCGGAATTTTCATCTTGCCGATGTCGTGAATCAGCCCCGCCAGCCCCGCGTCGCGCACCTGTTCCTCGGAAAACTGCAACTGCCGGGCGAGCGCGATCATCAGGGCGCAGACGGCAACCGAGTGCATGTAGGTGTAATTGTCGGCGGTTTTCAGCCGCGCCAGACTCACCAGCGCGCCGGGATTTCGCAGGACGGAGTCGGAAATCTCGTTGACCAGCGGCATGGCCTGATTGGCCTCAATGGCTCGCCCCATGCGGACTTCCTGAAACATGGAGGTGACGGATTCCCGTCCCTTGGCGCAGATTTTCGTGGCGCGGGCGACTTCCTCCCGCATGGAGGCCGGTCGGGTTTCCGGTTTTTGCGGCGGCGGGGGCGCAACCACCTGCGCGGCTTCTTCCTGCGCCTCGCCCGCGCCCACATCCAGCCCGCGCGCGGTATCAATCCATACTTCGCGCAAGGCGCTTTCCCGAATGCGGCGCAGGTCTTCCGGGTCGGAGAGCAAAAAATGGGAACGCCAGAAGGGATGATTCAGCCAGGAACCGCAAAATTCCTGAATGAACATCCCAAGTTTGACATGGGTGACGCCAATCCGTTTCAACATGGCCGTTATTGTACCGTTGATGGCCGGTTTTTATAGAAAGCGTGAGGGAAGCTCTGCACAACTTTCAGCCGTTCGGGCTGAGGCAGTCGTTGCCTTTGAGGAAACTCTGCACAAGTTCTACCCGTTCGGGCTGAGCTTGTCGAAGCCCTGTTTTTACAGGGAACGCCCTTCGACAAGCTCAGGGCGAACGGCCTTGTGCAGAGTTTCCTTATGGAGCTTGTGGGCAAACACGTCAAACCTTGAAGCGTTCCACGATTTGTTGCAGGTTGTCGGCCAAAGTGGTGAGGTTGTTGATGGCGGTGGCGGTTTTTGCCACGCTGGCGTTGTTGCTTTGCGCCATGTCGGCGATGGCTTCGATGTTGCCGCCCACGTCCCCGGAGGCCTGCCGTTGCTGGCTGGTGGCCACGACAATGGTTTGCAGACCTGCCCCGACCTGCAAGACGGAATCGTTGGTGGCGCGCAGGATGTCCGCCACCGCATGTACGGAGGTCTGGCTGCTGGCGATGTGCTCAAAACTGCCGCTGATGGCCTGACGCACGGCGACGGACTGGGAGGCGAGTTTTTCCGTGATGGCGTCGATGTCGGTCGCGGAGTGGGCGGATTTTTCCGCCAGTTTGCGGACTTCGTCGGCGACCACGGCAAAGCCGCGCCCGTGTTCGCCCGCGCGGGCGGCCTCAATGGCGGCGTTCAGGGCGAGGAGATTCGTCTGCTCGGCGATGTCCCGCACTTGCCGCGTCATGTGGGTGATGGCTTCCGTATTTTGCACAAACGCATTGGCCGATTCCCCCATCTGCCGAACCACGGTTTCGACGGCGTCCATTTCGGTGAGCAGACCGGAAAGTTTCTGGTTGCCGGTCTCAAAACGGGACAGGGATTCCTGCGACTGGCCTTGCACCTGCTCGGCGCTATGGGCGATGGCCGCGATGGAATCCACCAGTCTTCCCATCGTTTCGGACGCCTGACTGGATTTTTCATCCTGCTGCTGGGAACCGAGTGTGACCTGACGGGCGTTTTTGGCCAGATCGCGGGCCTGCGCGGCCACCTGCTGCGCGGATGCCGAGACCTGACGCACCAGTTGGGCGAAATTTTCGATCATTTCGTTGAACACCAGTGCCGTCTGGCCGATTTCGTCGTGCCCCTGAATGACCAGTCGCCGGGTCAGATCGCCATCGCCCCTGGCAATCTCCACCAGACCCTGCCGCAGTTGGTCAATGGGCTGCGTGACAAAATAGCGGCTCAGTCCGTAGATGACGCCCAGCAGCAACAGGCTGACCACAAACGCGGCCGCGACAATTTGCAGGCGCATTTCGGTCACGGCGGACTCCACCGAATCGAGCGAGATTTTCATGCTCACAACCCCCAGTACCGTCCCTTCCGGCACCTGGTGGCAGATGATGCAGTTCTTGCCCAGATATTCGCTTTCCGCGCGGGTGGGATTGACCACGCGCAAGGCGCGGTGGCCGTTTTCCTCGATCACCGCCATATAGGGCTGCCCGGTTTCCAGGACGGCTTTTTCGATGGCGTCCAGCGCCGGCAGCGGCGGGAGGTTTGTTTCGTCAATGCCAATTGTATGGGTATTGACGATTTCACTCCGCATGACCTGCAAATCCTTGATGATGGAAAGCTGTTTGATCTGATCCAGAAAGACTTCCCGCTGGCTGACGGTGCCGGTAATCATCATTCCGGTCAAGCCCGCCATCGTCATTTCGTGAATGCTTTTGGAAAATTCGCCGGCCTGCTGGATGGCGACCTTGCGGTTTTCGTGGCTTTCCCAGGCAATCAGCGCCCCCCAGACCAAGACCAGCACCAGCCAGATGGCCGCCGTCAGACGTATCCAGATTTTCCAGTCGGCAATCCGTGACATTTTCAATTTTCCTTATTGATCCGGGACAGCCCGGAAGATTCATCTCTCTATTGTGCCAGTCACCGTCGTTTCCTGCAAAATAATCCCGTACCCGAGCCAGGACGGGCGTGTTACGCTTGGCGCTTTCATGCGTGCGGGAGTTTTGTCATGGGGTGGTTTTTTGAAATCTGGGCGGCGTCTTTCGCCGAGGGGCAACAGCGCTGGCTGGAGATGGCGCGTTTATGGGGGCTGCCCACGCAGACAGGGGGAGCCGGAGAAAGTGGGGCGTTCTTTTCGCGGGCCGGGTTTCCCTTTTCAGGTGGGCAACATGGCCTGCCCAATCTTTTTTCCGCGCCCTGGCTGCCGAGGGTCGAAGCGCAGATTGAGCCGCTGACGGGCGTCACAGAGGCCGCCCGCCTGTCCATGCGAATCTTCATGCCCTGGGGCGGCGCGCCTTTCTGGGTGGAGGCGCTGATCGGGCGGCAGGAACCCGCAGGCGACGCCTTGCCCACCAGAGGCGGCCAGCGTCTGCTGGATCAGGAATAATCAATCAAAAAGGCGTCAGCCCGCAAAAAAACGCTGGCGGACGGCCTTGGGCAAGTTCATGCCGGTGGCGTGGGCGCGTTGCAGCAATTCCCAGTAATAGCGGTAGGAGGCGCGGTCATGCAGTTTGCCCGCGTACTGAATGGGCGACCAGTCCTTTTCCTGCGCGGCAACCAGAAGTTCGACGGCGATTTCCACTTCGGAAAAATCGGGGCGCAGGGCTTCCAGAATGGGCAAAATCTGGCGGGGGTGAATGCTCCACATGCGTAAAAAGCCAAATTCCAGCCGCGCCCGTCGGGCGTCTTCCTGAATGTGGGCGACATCCTGCAACTCGGTTGTCACATTATGGGTCGGCAGTACGCCCGAAGCCAGCGCGGCAGCGGCAATCTCGCATTTGGCGCGCGCAATCAGGGGATGCGTGAACTGACCGGGGCTTTTCATCGCCGCGCCGGGAATCGCGCCGTGATGGCCGGAGACAAAATCCATCAGGCCAAAATCCAGACTCTCAACGCCTTCCTGCGCGGCGATTTGCCAGACTTCGCGCAGAGCGCCCGGCGTTTCGATCAGCACATGGACGGGAAGGCTGCGCTGAAGATGATGAATCGCCTCCGTCTGTCGCAGGACATGGAGAAAACGCGCCACATCGGCGGCGGATTCGGCTTTCGGCAAGGTGAGGTAGGCCAGACGGCGGCCCGCCTGCCCGACCAGAATTTCCAGATCATTTTCCCAGTGCGGATGCGTCAGATCGTGAATGCGCGCCCCGACGCGCCCAAAGCAGTTCTCCGCGCCCATGATCTTGGCGGCGCACAGGCGCGCGTGCTCCGCCTCCGCGCCCACACCCGCGCCGTCCTCGCAATCCAGGGTAATGTCAAACACCGCGCCCAACTCCTGCTGCAAGGCCAGCGCCTTGTCCATCAATTTTTCCGAACCGGCGTAATGATCGACCACGGGCAGGAGAGGCAGGGGTTTGCCGCTGGCAAACAGGACATCATGAGGGGAACGCATCAAAAACTCCGGGAAGAAGGTCAGGGAGCGCATTTTAGAACATTTCCCGCTTAATTGAAGACCCCCCTTTATGGAGGTCGGGGCAATCGCATGAACGTCCAAATCCTGTGCGAAGCGCAGCAAATGATCCTCCCCCTGGCACGCGGCTTCATGCTCATCGAACTGATGATCGTCGTCACCATCGTCGGCATCCTCGCCGCCATCGCCATTCCGGCCTATCAGAATTATGTCATTCGCGCCTATGTGGCCGAAGGGCTGGTCGTGGCGGCGGGGCGAAAGCGGTGGTGGATACCTTTGCCAGCGGCAATGGCGATCAAATCACGGTTTCCTATCTCGGTTCCGGGCCATCCCCGGTGGGAAGCTATGCTTACGAGTTTACGGTGTGGGTGTGCGGGTTGGGCGAGTTTTCGTCTTCCCTGGGTCGGGTGGGCAAATATCTGCCCGCCCGCTGCCGCTACACGGGCGATGCTGCCGGATGATCTATTTGCGCCCTCGGCTGTCCCCGCGTCTTTGGCCTTGTCAGGGTTTAATCACAAATAATGCAGTTCGCGCAGGCTGGTGGGTTGATGAAGCGCCGGCCTGCGCGCCCCATATTTGGCGTCCCCATCCAACCCTTCTGGTTCCCTTTATTCCCCACCTGGCAGGGTTACAAATCCCAGTTTGGCGACCCCCGCCCGTTTGGCGCTGGCCATGATTTCGGCGACGCGCTGGTAGCGGGTGTCGCGGTCGGCGGAGAGTTGCACTTCGGTTTGCGGATTCGTCTGAATGGCCGCTTGCAGGCGGATTTCCAGATTTTCCGTGGCGGTGACCGGGGTGTCGTTCCAGTACAGCGTTCCCTGGGCATCCAGCGCCAGACGCAGGGTTTCTGGCGTGGTTTCTGCCGCTTGCGCCGAAGCCTGCGGCAAATCCACCTTGACCGCCTGCGTCATCAGCGGGGCGGTGACGAGAAAAATAATCAGGAGCACCAGCATCACGTCGACCAGCGGCGTGGTGTTGATTTCCGCCATCGGGCGCGCGGCCCCGGAATTGAAGCTGCCGAAGGCCATTTTATGCGGCTCCCACAGTCAGGTGTTCCACATGGCCGCCGACTGGACGCAGTCGGCTGCTATTCCCCTGCGCGGTGGGCAGCGGGTAGCCAGTGGTGAAGTAGGCGTGCAGGTCGTGGGCGAAGGCTTCCATTTCCGCCGTAATCAGGGAGAGCGAGCGGGTGAAGGCGTTGTAGGCCAGCACGGCGGGAATGGCGACCAGAAGGCCCGCCGCCGTCATGATGAGCGCCTCTCCCACCGGCCCGGCCACCTTGTCCAGCGAGCTTTGCCCTGTTGCGCCGATTTTTGCCAGCGCGTGATAAATGCCCCAGACTGTGCCAAACAAGCCCACAAACGGCGCGGTGGAGCCGACGGAGGCGAGCACGGTCTGGCCGCTTTCCAGCCGCGCAAAGGTGCGGGAAATGCTGTTCCTCAGCGCCCGCGTGACCAGTTCGCTGGCGGAAAGATGAGCGTCCAGATGGCTCTGTTCGTGCCGGTGCGATTCCAGATGCAAAATCGCGCCTTGCCCCTGCTGCGCCAGATCGTGATAGGGAGACAGGACAACGAGCTTTTGCAGACCACTGTTGACTGTGGCGGAATCCCAGAAGGCTTCCAGCGCCCTAGGGGTTTTGCGGCGCAAATTCCAGACCAGCCAGGCTTTGCCCAGAATGATGCTCCAACTGGCGACCGACATTACCAGGAGCGCAATGACAACTGCGTGGGAAATGGCGTCGCCCTGCGACCAGACGGCGGCAAGATCGAGACTGCCAGAAGTTTCTGCAACGGAAGGGTTCATGAATCAGGACTCCAGGTTAAATGAAATGGGAACGAGTACCCAGGCATCGACGGCTTCGCTCTTGCGACGGGCGGGCACAAAACGCCACTGATGCACAGCAGCGCGCGCCGCTTCGTCCAGCCGGGCGCTGCCAGAACTGCGTTTGATCTGGACTTTTTCGGCATTGCCGGTGGACAGCACATGCACACGCAACACCACCGTGCCTTCTTCGCGCAGCTTACGGGACATGGCCGGATAGGGCGGTTTGGGATTTCGCAGGTAGGCGGCGTCGTAACGGGCTTCCACCAACGCATCGCCCACTACTGACGCCGGGCCGATGCTGGTTGCGGATGCGCTGCTGCTGGCGGGCGCGGCGGCGGCAGGATCCGGCGCGGCAGCCGCGACGGCCACGGGTTCGGCAGTGGGTATCTCGGCCAGCGGCACGGGGGTCTCTAAT
>JAITNI010000314.1 GCA_031290535.1 Zoogloeaceae bacterium | reverse complement strand
ACCCATGCGCTCGCTTACCCGGAGCGGGTGATTTCCGGGGTAGAATCGCTCAATCTGTTCCAGATCGCCCGCCTCGACTTTGAAGCGCCGGACAGGGCGCGGTTTCCCTGCCTGCAACTGGCTTACGATGCCCTCGCCACCGGCGGCACGGCGCCGGCAATTTTGAACGCTGCCAATGAGGTGGCGGTGGCGGCCTTTCTGGAACGGCGGCTGTCCTTCTCCGGCATTGCCCGCGTCAATGCCGGGGTGCTGGAGGCGCTGCCTGCCGTTCCAGCCGATTCGCTGGAAGCGGTGCAGGCGGCAGATCAGACGGCTCGAAAAGAGGCCGCCCGCATCATTGAACATATTATTCGGAACCCCCATGACTGACGCTCCTTTATTCGTTGTTGCCTTCCTGCTTCTGATTGCCGTCCTGATCGTGATTCACGAGCTGGGGCATTTTCTTGTGGCCCGTCTTTGCGGCGTCAAGGTGCTGCGTTTTTCGCTGGGTTTTGGCAAGATTCTGTGGCGGCGCAAGTGGGGCGTCGATCAAACGGAATGGACGGTTTGCGCCCTGCCGCTGGGCGGCTACGTCAAGATGCTGGACGAGCGCGAGGCGGATGAAGCCGCCCCCATTGCCGCTGCCGAACTCCCCCGCGCCTTCAACCGGCAAAGCGTCGGCAAACGCATCGCCATTGTGGCGGCGGGGCCGCTGGCCAATTTTTTTCTGGCGATTCTGGTCTATTGGCTGATGTTTTTGCACGGCAGTGAAGCGCTGCTGCCCATTCTGGGCGAACCGCCCGCCGGGACGCCCGCCGCGCTGGCCGGGATTGCCAATGGCGACCGGGCAACCCGGATTGGCGACACGCCGGTGACGACGTTTGAGGATTTTCACTGGCAGGTGTTGCGGCAGGCCAGCAGCGTCAAAAGCGTGGACGTGGAACTGGTTAATGAGCAAAACGTCGTCCGTCTGGCGCGGCTGGATTTGAGCCGTCTGGCAGCAGAGGGCTGGCGAAAGGAGCCTTTTTCCAGTCTGGGGCTGCGGCCCTATCAGGTTCCGGCACCCGCCGTGATCGGAGAAGTGACCCCGGAAAAACCCGCCGCCGGAGCCGGAATCCGCACGGGCGACCGCATTGTGGCGATCGACGGGCAGGCGGTGGAATTCTGGTATCAGATGACCGACCATATTGTCGCCGCCGCCGGGCGCGAACTGGGGGTGACGGTATTGCGGCAGGGGGAGGAAATCCGCCTCAAAGTCACGCCCGAAGCCAAAAAGGACGGCAAGGGGGAGACGGTGGGCTTTATTGGCGTGGGCATTGCCAAGCCGGAGACGCCGCCCGTCCTGCCGGAAATGTGGACAGAAGTGCGCTACGGCGTTTTTGAGGCCGCGACGCGCTCAGTGCGGCAAACCTGGGAGACGTCCGCCCTGAGTCTGAAGCTGATCGGCAAAATCTTTACCGGCGAAGTGTCCTGGCGCAATCTTTCCGGGCCGGTGGCGATTGCCGAATACGCTGGAAAGTCGGCGCGGATGGGGCTGGAATCCTACTTGCGCGTCATGGCGCTGGTGAGCATCGGTCTGGGGTTGCTGAATCTCTTTCCCATTCCCGTTCTGGATGGTGGGCATTTGATGTATTATTGTCTGGAAGTCATCAAGGGTCGCCCGGTTTCGGAGCGGGTCATGGCGTGGGGGCAGCAGTTCGGGCTGGCCCTGTTGCTGACCCTGATGGCTTTCGCCCTTTTTAACGATTTGAGTCGCCTGTTTGGGTAACTGTTTAACGGCTGAAGGCATGAATAAAAAACTTTGCGCGGTTCTGGTGGCCGGTCTCCTGTCCGGCTTGTCTTCCTCGGCGCTCGCGCTTGACCCGTTTACCATCCGCGATATTCGCGTTGAAGGCATCCAGCGGACAGAGGCGGGGACGGTCTTTTCCTATCTGCCGGTCAAGGTGGGGGATACGTTCGATAACGAAAAAGCCTCGCAGTCCATCAAGGCGCTGTTTGCCACTGGCTTTTTCCGCGATGTGCGGATTGAGGCGGAAAATGACGTGCTGGTGGTGATTTTGCAGGAACGTCCGGCCATCGCCAAGATTGATTTCGTCGGCATGAAGTCGTTCGAGAAAGACCAGATTCTTTCGGCCATGAAGGCGATGGGGATGGCGGAAACCCAGATTTTCGACCGTTCGCTCCTGGAAATGGCCGAGCAGGAATTGAAGCGCCAGTATCTGACCAAGGGCAAGTACAGCGTGCAGATCACCACCACAGTGACGCCGCTGGAGCGTAACCGGGTCGGCCTGAGCTTCAACATTGTTGAAGGCGATTCGGCGCGCATCAAGGCGATCAACATCGTCGGCGCGCAAAGTTTCCGCGAAAAGGATTTGCTCGACCTTTTTGAGCAGACCACGCCCGGCTGGCTGACCTGGTACACCAAAAATGACCAGTATTCGCGCCAAAAACTGACCGCCGATCTGGAAAAGCTGCGTTCCTTCTACATGAATCGCGGCTATCTGGAATTCGAGGTAACTTCCACGCAGGTAAGCATTTCGCCGGAACGCGAGGATATTTTCATCACCATCAACGTCTCGGAAGGCGACCGCTTCCAGATTTCTTCCATCAAGCTGGCGGGCGATCTGATCCTGCCGGAAGAGGAAATCCGCCAACTGGTGCCCCTGAAGCCCGGTCAGGTGTTTTCACGCGAAGCCTTGAACGACACCACCAAGCGCATCAGCGACCGGTTGAGCGATCAGGGCTACGCCTTTGCCAACGTCAACGCCGCGCCGGAAATCGACAAGGAGAAAAAACAGGTGGCGTTCACCATCTTTGTCGATCCCGGCCGGCGCGTTTATGTGCGGCGCATCAATGTCACCGGCAATACCCGCACACGCGACGAGGTCATTCGCCGCGAAATGCGCCAGATGGAAGGCGGCTGGTTCAATGCCGAGCAAGTCACGCTTTCCCGCGAGCGGGTCGATAAACTCGGCTATTTTTCCGAAGTGACGGTGGAGACGCCGCCCGTGCAGGGCACTGCCGATCAGGTGGATGTGGAATTGAACGTCACCGAAAAGCCGACCGGCAATGTCATGGTCGGGGCGGGGTTTTCGCAGTCGGAAAAATTCATGCTTTCCGGGGCCATTTCGCAGGAAAATATTTTCGGCAGCGGCAAGCACCTGACGCTGGGTCTGAATACCAGTCAGTTGAACCGTAACATTTCCTTGTCCTACACCGATCCCTATTTCACGATGGACGGCATCAGTCAGGGCTTTGACCTGTACCATCGCCGCTATGATCCCTCCAATACTTCCGGCATTGACGTGGGCGATTACAAGACGCAATCTACCGGCATTGGCATCCGCTTTGGCTTTCCCATTTCCGAGCGCGAATCCATCGGCCTGGGGCTGACCCTCGACCATACCAGCATCACCACGTATAACGAGAGTCCGGCTCGCTATAAGGAATTTGTTGAAGATTACGGCAAATCGAATGTCAGCATTCCGCTCACGGCGACCTGGACGAGCGACGGCAAGGACAGCTACATTTTTCCGACCAAGGGGCGCTATCAGCGCGCCGGGATCGAGATTGCCCTGCCGGGCGGCGACCTGAAATACTGGAAGCTGAATTACAAGTACCAGCACTATTTCCCCCTGAGCAAGTCCTTTACCCTGATGCTGAACGCCGATCTGGGCATTGGCGACGGCTACGGTAATCAGGACGGTCTGCCGTTCTACAAGAACTTTTACGCCGGGGGCATTGACTCTGTGCGCGGCTATGCCTCTTCCAGCCTTGGGCCTGCCGACGCCACGTATGATGACGAGCGTCTGGGCGGCACGCGCAAGGTGGTGGGCAACGCCGAAGTCCTCTGGGGCGTGCCCGGTTACGACAAATCCATGCGGATGGGCTGGTTCTTCGACGCCGGGCAGGTCTATAACAACAAGCACAAGAAATCCATGGCGGCTTACGATGACAGCCTCCGTATGTCCACTGGCCTGTCGCTGTCATGGATTTCTCCGGTCGGGCCGCTTAAAATCAGCATTGCCGCGCCGATCAACAAGAAGTCCGGGGATGATACCGAAACCTTCCAGTTCCAACTGGGTTCCACTTTTTAATGCAGGAGAAACATGTTGAAGACCAAATCCATTCTTGCCGTCAGCCTTGGGGCTGCTTTTGCGGCCTTGACGTCCGTGGCGGCCCAGGCGCAGGCGGCAGATCTGAAAGTGGGGTATGTGGATACCCAGCGCATTTTCCGCATCGCGCCTTCCGCGATTGACGCCGCCAAGAAAATCGAAACCGAGTTTTCCAAGCGCGATCAGGAACTGCAACGTCTGGAAAAGCAGTTGCGGACGTTGCAGGAAACAGCGGAGCGCGATGCCCCCACCATGTCGGAAAACCAGCGCCGCGCCAAGGAGCGCGAATTTTCCGATCTGTCGCGGGATTTTCAGAGAAAGCAGCGCGAGTTCCGCGAAGACCTGAGCCTGCGCCAGAACGAAGCCAACGCGGCCATCATCGAAAAAGCCAACAAGGCCATCAAGCAGATTGCCGACAGCGAAAAGTATGACCTGATTCTTCAGGATGTGGTCTGGGTCAGTCCCCGGCTGGACATCACCGACAAGGTGGTGAAGGCGCTGTCGGACGGCAAATGACGGGTGGCCAGTAATGGACGGCCTGCCAGCAAAAACGCAGCGGGCGGCCTGGACGCTCGCCGCCCTGGTGGATGCCCTTGGGGGGCGTTTGCGGGGTGAGGCGGGGTTGCCCATTTTTCAGGTGGCAAGCCTGCAAAACGCGGGTGCGGGGGAGATCAGTTTTCTGACCAATCCCCGCTATCGTTCGCATTTGCTCAATACCCGCGCCAGCGCGGTGATTCTCAGGCCGGAATTGCAGGACGCCGTGCCTGCGGGCATCGCCGCCATTCTGACGCCGGAACCCTACGTGTATTACGCCCGCGTCGCGGCGCTTTTGAATCCGTCCGCGCCTTGTGTGGCGGGGGTGCATCCTGCGGCTGTGGTGGAGAGCGAGATTCCCGCCTCCTGCCACATCGGGCCGGGGGTCTGGATTGGCGCTGGGGTCTGTCTGGGGGAGGGCGTGGACATCCGCGCCAACGCCAGCATCGGCGCGGGGGTTTTTATCGGCGCGGGAAGCGTCATTCACGCCCATGCCGTGATTTACCCCGCCTGCCGGATTGGCGCGCGCGCCATCATCCATAGCGGCGCGGTGATCGGTGCGGACGGCTTTGGTTTTGCCCCGGATTTTCCGGCAGGAAAGACCGGCTGTTGGCGCAAGATTCCCCAGATTGGCGCGGTGACGATTGGCGACGATGTGGAAGTCGGCGCGAATACCAGCATTGACCGGGGGGCGCTGGAAGATACCGTGATCGGCGACGGCTGCAAGCTGGATAACCAGATTCAGATCGGGCACAACTGCGTCATCGGCGAGCATACGGTGATTGCGGGCTGTGTCGGCATCGCGGGCAGTACGCATATTGGCCATCACTCGGCCATCGGCGGCGCGGCCATGATTCTGGGGCATCTGGAAATCGCCCCGCACACCGAGATTTCACCCGGCAGCATGGTGATGAAAAGCCTGCCGCAAGGGGGCAAATACACCGCCCTCTATCCGCTGGATCGTCACGATAAATGGCGGCAGACCGCCGCCCATCTGAAGCATCTGGATACGCTGGCGCAGCGCGTCAGCGCACTTGAAAAAAGGCTTCAGGAACTCAACTCAAAGGACTGATTTTATGGACATTCATCAAATTCTTGAACACCTGCCGCACCGTTATCCCTTTTTGCTGGTTGATCGGGTGGTGGCGCTGGAACTGGGCAAATCCATCCATGCCTACAAGAATGTCACCATTAACGAGCCGTTTTTTCAGGGGCATTTTCCCCACCATCCGGTGATGCCGGGGGTGCTGATTATGGAAGCGCTGGCGCAGGCGGCGGGCATTTTGTCCTTCAAGACAATGGACGCCAAACCCACCGACGATTCCGTGTTTTATTTTGTCGGCATCGACAACGCCCGCTTCAAAAAACCGGTCATGCCTGGTGACCAGTTGCATCTGCATGTAGAGATTGAGCGCCAGTTGCGCGGCATCTGGAAATACAAGGCCGAGGCGCGGGTGGACGGCGTACTGGCGGCGGAAGCCAGACTGATGTGCGCCCGACGGGAATTGGCGCAGTGAGTCCACCGATGCACACGCAGATTCATCCGACGGCCATTGTGCATCCTGGGGCACGACTGGGGCAGGGCGTGGAGGTGGGCGCGTATTCCCTCATCGGCGAGCAGGTGGAAATCGGCGACCAGACGGTCGTCGGTCCGCATGTTGTTATCAACGGCCATACCCGCATTGGCCGGGAAAACCGCATTTTCCAGTTTTCCTCTCTGGGTGAAGCGCCGCAGGACAAAAAATACGCGGGCGAACCGACGCGCCTTGAAATCGGCGACAACAACACCATCCGCGAATTCTGCACCTTCAACATCGGCACCGTGCAGGACGCGGGCGTCACCCGCATTGGCAACGACAACTGGATTATGGCCTATGTGCACATCGCGCACGATTGCCAGGTCGGCAGCCATACCATTTTTGCCAACAACGCCCAGCTGGCCGGACATGTGCATGTGGATGACTGGACGATCTTCGGCGGCTATACCGGCGTGCATCAGTTCTGCCATGTGGGCGCGCATGTGATGACGGCGGTGGGGACGGTGATCTTGCAGGATGTGCCGCCCTACCTGATGGTGGCGGGCAATACCGCCTCGCCCTACGGCATCAATGTGGAAGGGCTGAAGCGGCGTGGTTTTTCGGCGGATGCGATTACCGCCCTGAAACGCGCCTATCGCGCCCTCTACAAATCCGGCCTGATGCTGGAAGAAGCCAAGGCCAAACTGGCAGACATGGCGAAGGAGCAGCCCGACGTGCAGCGTTTCGTGGATTTTCTCGCCGCTTCCAAACGCGGCATTATTCGCTGATCGCGCCGTGAATTCCTCTCCCCTGCGGATTGCCCTTGTGGCGGGCGAAGCCTCCGGCGACCTGCTCGCCAGTCATCTGATGGCCGCCCTCAAGGCCAGACTTCCCGAACGCGACGTGCATTTTTTCGGCATCGGCGGCCCCAAAATGCAGGCACAGGGATTTGAAGCCTGGTGGCCGCTGGAAAAACTGGCGGTGATGGGCTATGTGGAAGTCCTGAAACGCTACCGGGAACTCTCGAACATTCGCCGCCAGCTCAAAAAACGCCTGCTGGAGACGCCGCCGGATCTTTTTATCGGCGTGGATGCCCCCGATTTCAATTTGGGACTGGAGGCCGCGTTGAAGGTGAAGGGCATTGCCACGCTGCATTATGTGAGTCCTTCCATCTGGGCGTGGCGCGGCGAGCGCATCAAGAAAATCGCCAAAGCGACCAAGCGGGTGCTGGCGCTGTTTCCGATGGAGCCGCCCCTGTACGAAGCGGCGGGTGTGCCAGTCACTTACGTGGGGCATCCGCTGGCCGACCAGATTCCTCTTGTCACGGACAAAAAAATCGCCCGACAAAAACTGGGCTTGCCTGTCACGGGCGAAATCTACGCCCTGCTGCCGGGCAGCCGTCAGTCGGAACTTGACGCGATGGCGGATGTTTTTGTGCGGGCTGCCGGACGCATCCGGCAAATCCAGCCACAGGCCCGCTTTCTCGTGCCGCTCGCCACGCGGGAGACGCGCCTGCAATTCGAGACGGCGCTGTACCGGAATCAGGCGGAGGTGTCTTCTTTCCGGCTCCTGTTTGGCCACGCCCAGGACGCGATGGGGGCGGCGGACGCCGTGCTGGTCGCCAGCGGCACCGCAACGCTGGAAGTCGCGCTCGTCAAGCGCCCGATGGTGATTGCCTACAAACTGGCTCCCGCCACCTATCGCCTCATGAAGCGCCGCAGCTATCTGCCCTACGTGGGTCTGCCCAACATTCTGGCGGGGCGTTTTGTGGTGCCGGAACTGTTGCAGGACGACGCCAGCCCGGAAAATCTGGCGCAGGCGCTCATGAATATGGCGGGCGACCCGCAAATTGCCGCCCGTCTGGCTGCGGAATTTACCGATCTTCACACCCTCCTGCGCCAGAATACCGCCGAAAAAGCGGCTGCGGCAGTCATTGAATGTCTGCCGCAATAATAGCCCTCTTTACTGCGTTCCCACTTGGCGGGCAATCGCATGAATGCTCTATGCGTAAAATTTGCATTGTCGCTTGCAGTTCCTTCTCCCCTCGGGGGAGAAGGTG
>JAITNI010000273.1 GCA_031290535.1 Zoogloeaceae bacterium | reverse complement strand
CGCTACTGCGGCGCGCTGGAAGGTGCCCGTCAACCGCGGGCAAAAAAATACAAAAACGACAGGAGTATTTTGCGGCTGCTTGAGAAGGAAGCGGGCCAGTGAGGTTTCCCAATGCCTTCCGTGGCGGTTGATGCCGAAATCCGGGAACGCGCGGGGCGGTAAAATGCGCGTCCTTGCCCTCTGGTTTCCGATATATTTTATAATGCGCCGGTTTTCGCGGGGGAAAGAGGCGTTATGGAACTGACCTGGTTTGTGGGTCTGTATCTGCTGGTTTCGGTGGTCATTGGCCTGATTACGGCAAAATGGGTGCATACCTCCAAGGATTTCGCCGTGGCGGGGCGGCATTTGCCGTTGCCGGTGGTGACGGCGACGGTGTTTGCCACCTGGTTTGGATCGGAAGCGATTTTCGGGGCGTCTTCCACCTTTGCCAAAAAAGGTCTGGGCGGCATCGTCGCGGATCCTTTCGGCGCGGCCTGTTGCCTCATCATCGCGGGGGTTTTCTTTTCCTCGAAACTCTATAAGCTCAATGTGCTCACCCTGGGCGACTATTTTCGCAGCCGCTACGGACGCGCCGTGGAAATCCTCACCACCCTGTGCATCATCATCGCCTATCTGGGCTGGGTGTCGGCGCAGATCAAGGCGCTTGGCCTCGTGTTCAGCCTTCTGAGCCACGGCAGCATCAGCCAGACCGAAGGCATGATTCTGGGCGCGGCGGTGGTGCTCACCTATACCGCCGTCGGCGGCATGTTTTCCGTGGCTGTGCTCGACTTCATCCAGATGACGGTGATTATTGGCGGTCTGATCTACATCGCCTGGCTTGTCTCCGGCATGACTGGCGGCGCGGAGGTCGTTATCGCCCACGCCGCCGCCGCTGGCAAGCTCGAATTTTTCCCCAACAACGCGGGCCTGAAGGAATGGCTGGTGTTCATCGCGCCCTTTGTCACCATGATGCTTGGCTCGATTCCGCAACAGGATGTTTTTCAGCGCATCACCTCGGCCAACAGCGCCAAAACCGCCCTGCGCGGCTCGCTCTTCGGCGGCTCGTTCTATCTGCTCTTTTGCTTTGTGCCGATTTTCATCGCCTACGCGGCGACGCTGGTGCAGCCGGAATTCTTCAATGCCCTGCTGGAAAGCGACCCGGAACAGATCATTCCTGAACTGGTGCTCCGCCACATGCCGCTTTTCGCGCAGGTGCTCTTTTTTGGCGCGGTCATTTCCGCCATCATGAGCACCTCCTCGGCCACCCTGCTGGCGCCCTCCGTGTCGTTTGCCGAAAATATCGTGCGCGGCTTTCTGCCACAGCTTTCCGACCGGGGGTTTTTGCGCGTGATGCGGATTTGCACCGTCTGTTTTACCGGCCTCGTCTTGTGTTTCGCGCTCATGAATCAGAACACCTCCATCTACCAGATGGTCGAAAGCGCCTATTCCGTCACGCTGGCGGGCGCGTTTGTGCCGCTCATCATCGGCCCCTTCTGGCGGCGCGCTTCCAATCAGGGGGCGCTGGCGGCGATCCTCCTCGGCATTTCCGCCTGGCTGATCGCCGAGTACGGCTATGGCGAAGCGGACATCGGCGCGCTCATCGGCCTGGGGTTTTCCTGCATCGGCATGGTGGCAGGCTCCCTGTTGCCGCAGTGGATCAAAAGCCCCGAACACGGTATGGGCGAAGGCGTGGCGACCTAGCGTGATGCCCCTCCCCGCCGCGCCCCCGCCGCCAGAATCCTCGCCGCCGCCCCTCCCTCCCACGGGACGGCTTGCCCGCTATCTGGCGATGGTCTGGGCCGTGCTGACCGTCTATGGCAGCCTGTACCCCTTCGCCCAGTGGCGGACAGACAGTGTGGAACCCTTCGCCTACCTGAATTTTTCCTGGCCCTACTACTGGACAGGGTTGGACATTTGCCTCAATGTGCTGGTGTACATGCCGATGGGCTTTTGCGTGACGCTGGCCCTGCGGCCCTGTTTCAAACGCCAATATTGGCCGGTCTTTTTTGCCGCGCTGCTGGGCGGTTTGTTGAGCCTGAGCATGGAAAGCCTGCAAAGCTGGTTGCCAAGCCGGGTGGCGTCCAATCTGGATTTGGCCTGCAACACGCTGGGGACGCTCATCGGGGCGCTCCTCGCCGCCTGGGCGGGACTGCGCCTCGCTCCCTTCTGGCAAAGCGCGCGCGCGCGCGTCATCGCGCCGCTGCCCCATGTCGATCTGGGTCTGACGCTGTTGGGGCTGTGGCTTCTCACCCAGCTTTCCCCGGAATTTTTGCTGTTCGGCGTCGGCGATCTGCGGCAGGCGCTCGACTGGCTGCCCACCCTGAATTACGGCCCCGGCATTTATCGCCGCGCCGAAGCCTCGGTGGTGGCCTGCAATCTGCTGGCCGTCGGCCTCTTCGCCGGAGCCATGACACGCGGGCGCTGGCTGGCCTTTGTGCTCGCGCCGCTGTTCTTTTTTGTCGCCGCCCTGATTCGCTCTCTGGGCGCGGCGCTCCTCATTGGCCCGGAAAATTTTCTCGTCTGGCTCACCCCCGGCGCGTGGCAAGGCTTGCAACTGGGCGGCGCGGCACTGGCCGTCGGCCTCCTGCTGCCGCGCCTGGGTCGCCTGCTGCTGGCGGCGCTGGCGCTTCTGGCCGGTTCCATTCTGGTCAATCTTGCCCCGCTCAACCCCTACTCTGCCGCCGCCGTGGATTTGTGGCTACAGGGGCATTTTCTCAATTTCAACGGCCTCACCCGCTGGATCGCTACCCTCTGGCCTTTTCTGGCGCTGCCTTACCTGTTTTTGGCCAGTCG
>JAITNI010000179.1 GCA_031290535.1 Zoogloeaceae bacterium | reverse complement strand
TTTCCACCAATGCGGCGATGAAATTCTATTTGAATGGTGGGAAGACCAAGAACTCTGGTTAGGCTCTCGCGATGATGATGTATTGCTGTGGAAAAATAATGAATTTTGTTCAGGAGACGCGGGTGAATTTACAACGCTGATGGAATTGCTTGAATCTGCATTTGGCGAATGGCGTTTGGGACGCGATCGGTGACGCGCCTTCGGTTTCGCCCATTCCTTACTCGCCATCGCGCCATGGCCACGGCGCGGCAATTCGACGCCGACTGCGGGCTTGGCAGCGGAACAAATTACCCGATGAGTTGCCGAAACCCCGGCATTCAGGGCGGGGGGTTCAAACCGGAGTGGATTTCAGCGCCATCGTCTTTTAGTGGCATTGGGGTCAGTGTCATTTCACTTTCCGCAAAACATATCATTCACTGCCCCCTTTACCTGCACTTTACCTGCCTTCGAATCGAACAGCCCTGCTCGGCAGAGTTCCCCCGTTTTCGACTAGCGGCGACGTTCCGGGCAAAAAGCGTTCTGGCGTGCCCAAGGTTGTTTGGCCCAGATGTTTTTGCTGGTCAGGAAGCGGCGCAGGGTGGTTTCGTCGAAGCGCTTGCCCAGGGGGTCGGCGCGGTAGGCGCCGACCCATTGCTGGCGTCCGGCAAGATAGGCGCGACTGAAATCTTCCCAATTCGCAAAGCAATCCTGCGCCCGCTGGGCGTTCAGGAGTAGCACGCGCCATACCGCGCCGGAATCGATCCAGCCCATCAGCGTGGCGTTGCGGGCGAAAAACGCCAGGCGGACGCAGGCGAAGGCCAGCGCGGCGCGGGGGTCGTCGGTGGGCAGGAGGGTGTGCAGATCGGCGCGATACCAGGTGCGCTCCAGCGTTTCCGCCAGATGCGCGCGCGCTTCCTCGACGCTGGCGTTGGCGCGCAACTCCGCATAGTGCAAAAAGGCGGCGCGGAAATGCACATGGGTTTGCGGGGTCAGCTCGCTCGTGTCGCAATCGAAAAACCCCGTTTCCGCCGTGGCGTCGACCAGCGGTTGCGCCAGCAAAAGCGCGAACAGACGCCGCCCGCCATAGGTGTCGTCGTAATCCCCCCGGATCGTCCGCCAGGCGCTCTGGCAAAACCAGACGATCAAGGCCAGCAGAAGCCATGCGCTGGGCACGCCCAGAAGGGCCAGCAACCAGCAGAGCGTCATCGCCCAGAAAAACCGGCTGATGGAAAGTGGCGGTTTCTTTTTCCCCGATGATTTTCTGGCCTTGGCGCGTTTTGTGCCCTGCTCCGCCTGAAAACCGGGCCAGACGATGTCTTCGGTGGCGAAAACCTCCCCGCTTTCAGCCCCGTCTTGTCCGACCCCGTTTTCCCCGCCCTGGAGCACATAGCGCAGCGCCGCCGAAAGCGGCGGTTTTTGCGCGAACAATTCCGGGGAGCGCGCCGCGATCAGCCATTCCACCATCGGCGCGGGCGAGGACAGATGACGGAAAAGTGACGGATAACGCGCCACCAGCGCCGTTTGCGCGGCGGCATCCCGCATCTGGCCGATGCGTCGCCAGCCTTCCGGCGCGCGCGCCACGCCGACGCGGATGCAATCGTCGGGCGTTTCTTCCTCCGCGCCCCTATCTGCGTCCCCACCCGCGCCCGCTGCCGTTTTCCCGTTGATTTCAAGCTGGTTGAGGCAGGCCAGCAAATCGTCGATATAGCGTTCGACCGGCGGACGATTCTGCTTGCCCTTGACCTGATCGACCTGCCATTTCCCATCCGCCCTCACGACAATGCTGATCGTCATGTGCGGCTGACCGCCCGCGTCGCGGAAGCTGAGGAGGCGCAATTCTCCTGCCTCAATCGCCTTTGCGTACGATTCGCCATAGCCGCCGGTCAGCGCCTGCCGGTCGGCGAACTGCCCCAGGCAGTGTCGCATCGTGTAGCTCTCGAAGGCCATTTCGGCGCGCAGTTGGGCGGCGTCCGGGCAAAATTCGACGAACGCGCCGTTCGGCGTGGCGAGGAAAGGCCGCAGCGCCTCGGGTTGGCTTTGCCGCCAGCCGCGCTCGATCTTCGCCGCCATTTCGGCGTGTTCCTTCTCCCACAAGGCCAGCGCTTGTGGACAATTGACGCGGTTCAGCTTGCCTTCCAGCGGCGTGCCCTGGCGCGAATTGAGGAATTCGACCAGCCGCGCTTCCAGCGTCCGCAATGGCGCTTCATCGGGATTGACCCAGACCAGCGGGACGACCGGCGCGTCCGCCTTGTTCTCTTGCGACTTCGCCGCCGCGGGGGACGCGGCCGGCGCGTTGAACCGGGCGGCCACCCACTCCGGCAGTGGCGCGGGGCGCAAGACCTGACGCGCGGCTTCCAGCGTTTCGACGCGTTGGGCCGGTTCAAAATTGGCGACCAGATGGCGGAGAAAATGGTTCAGCAACCAAGTGCGCACTTCCCCGGCATCGCCCCGTTGCGCGCTGCGTTCGGCAATGCCCGCCTTCAGCGCGTCGGCATTCAAGGCATTGCGCGGCGCGTAGGGCGCATGGCGGATGGCGCTCATGCGGTCTATTTCCAGATTTGCCACCAGCGTTTGGATGGGGCGTTTTTCTCGGCCAGTTTTTTCTGGCACCGCGCCAG
>JAITNI010000147.1 GCA_031290535.1 Zoogloeaceae bacterium | reverse complement strand
GCGACCTTCGCCGTATTCGGCATTTTTGGCGCCTGGGCGAGCGTGGTGCTGTTCTACCCCGCGCTCCTGCCTGCCACCCTGCCGCTGCCCAAACGCGCCGGCGCGGTGGCGCGGCTGCTCCAATACTGGCCGCAATGGCGCGGCACCCGCTGGCAATGGGGTGGCGTTCTCCTCCTTGGCCTCCTCC
The DNA here is from genome assembly GCA_031290535.1 of Zoogloeaceae bacterium. Taxonomy (GTDB): domain Bacteria; phylum Pseudomonadota; class Gammaproteobacteria; order Burkholderiales; family Rhodocyclaceae; genus Azovibrio. The sequence goes on along the minus strand of JAITNI010000147.1, from coordinate 4,170 downwards.
TCGGCGGCGGCCTGCTGCAACTGCGCGCCGATGATGACATCAAGACCCTGTTCAATGGCGACGCGGCACTGATCGCCGAACAGCGCGAAGTTTCCGAAATTCTGCAACTGCCCAGCCCCGCGCAAATGTTCCTCATCCGCGCCCGCAGCGAAGAAGAATTATTGATTGCCGAAGAACGCCTGACCGCCCGCCTGCGCCCGCTGATGGCGGCGGGGCAGTTGAGCGGTTTTGAGGCGGTCAGCCGCTGGCTACCCTCCAAAGAGCGACAGTCTGAAATCCAGAGCGCGCAAAAAAAACTGCAAGCGAGCCGGGAGGCACTGGAAAAAGAACTGGAACTGCCCGCCGGATGGGCGCGAGATTCCTCCCCGAAAATCCTCACCCCGAAAGACTGGCTCGCCTCTCCTCTGAGCCAACCCCTTCGCGCCCTCTGGCTTGGCGAACGGGAAGGCGGCCATGCCAGCATGGTGCTGCTGAAGGGACTTGCCGACCCCCAAACCACCGCGACCCTCGCCGCGCTGGCCGAAGAATTTTCCGCTGTGTGTGGCGTGAATGTGGTTTGCCCGCCCGCCCCTATCGTGTGTGGCGTGAATGCGGTTTGCGCGCCCTCCCCTGACAAGGGGAGGGTCGGGGAGGGGTTTGGGGCGGTTCAGCCTGAAACCACGCCTGGTATGAATTCTCGCGTCCAAAACCCCCCTCAATCTCCCCTTGTCAGGGGGGAAGCCGCATTGCAGGATGTTGGCGCAGGCAATGAAGCCGTCGCCGCCGCCGAAAAAACCGCCTTTGTCGACTGGATTGACCAGCCCCGCGAAATTTCCCGGCTGATGCAAAGTTATCGGCATCTGCTCACCAAAACCCTGCTGGCCGCCTGCCTGCTCGCGCCGCTTCTGCTCTATGTGTTTTTCCGCAAGGCGGTCTGGCGCATCATCACCCCGGTGCTGGTGGCAGGGCTGGCAACGCTGGCCATCATGGGCTACCTCCATATTCCCGTGCAACTGTTGAGCATTCTGGCGCTCTTGCTGACGATCGGCATGGGCGTCGATTACGCCATTTTCCTGCAAGCAAGGCAAACCCACGCCCACACCCTGCTCGCCACCACGCTCGCCGCCGCGCTGACGCTCCTTTCCTTCGGCCTGCTGGCGCTTTCCACCACGCCCGCGCTGCGCGCCCTCGGCCTCACCGCCACCTTGGGCGTGACGTTCTCCTGGCTGCTGACGCCGATGTTTGCGGCGGCGACAACGAAGACGGTTTCCTGACGCCTGACATGCCATTCTGTTTCATTCCGGCGCATAATGACGAACTTTCAAACTCGCCTGTCAAGGCTCGGAGGGAAGCATCATGCGTCAGGAAAAAAGCGAAGTCATTATCATTGGCGCGGGGCCTTCCGGCGCGGTGGCGGCGGGGTTGTTGCGGCAGGCGGGGCGGGCGGTGACGATTCTGGAGAAGGCGGAATTTCCGCGTTTTTGCATCGGCGAGAGCCTGTTGCCGCAAAGCATGGCATTCATCGAAGCCGCCGGGATGTTGCAGGATGTGGTCGAGGCGGGCTTTCAGTTCAAGAATGGCGCGGCCTTTGCCTGCGACGCCCACTACGCGGAATTTGATTTCCGCGACAAATTCACTCCCGGCTGGGGCACAACCTATCAGGTGCAGCGCGGCCCTTTCGACAAGGTGCTGGCCGATGCCGCCGAACGTCTGGGGACAGAGATTCGCTATCGGCACGAGGTGCTTGCCGTCGACTTGACGGGCGCAAAACCCGTGCTGCGGGTGCGTCCTGAAGCAGGCGAAGAATATGAATTGACGGGCGATTTTCTGCTCGACGCCAGCGGCTACGGGCGAGTATTGCCCCGCCTGCTCGATCTGGAAACGCCCTCGGAACTTCCCGTGCGGCAGGCGATTTTTACCCATATTGAAGATGGCATCGCCCGCAACCCGGAGGCCACCGCCGCCACCTTTGACCGCAACAAAATCCTGATTTCCGTACATCCCGAAGCAACCGACATCTGGTACTGGCTGATTCCGTTTTCCAATGGGCGCTCCTCGCTGGGCGTCGTCGCCCGCCGCGAGCAGTTTGATAATCGTGACGACAAGGCGCAACTGATGGCGCGGGTGAGCGAAGCGCCAAATCTGGCGCGGCTGCTGAAATACGCCAAATGGGATACGCCCGCGCAGCGCATCGTCGGCTATTCCGCCAATGTCAAAACACTGTGCGGACGGCATTTTGCCCTTCTGGGCAACGCGGGCGAATTTCTTGACCCGGTGTTTTCTTCCGGCGTCACCATCGCCTTCAAATCGGCGGATCTGGCGGTCAAGGCGCTCTTGAAACAAGGGGCGGGCGAGGTGGTGGATTGGGAGGCGGAATACGCCGCGCCGCTCATGACGGGGGTCAATGCCTTTCGCGCCTTTGTGAATGCCTGGTATGACCGTCGCCTGCAAGACATCATTTTCCATCCCAACAAAACGGCGGAAATCGAACGCATGATTTCCGCCGTGCTGGCCGGCTACGCCTGGGACGAAAAAAATCCCTTCGTCGCCAAAGCGGATCGCCGTCTGGCCTCGCTGGAAGCGGCATGTTCGCTGGCGTAATGTCGCACAGGCCGTCCAATCCTGTAGGCGCGCGCGGCGCGCGCCCAAGGGCGGATGCAATCCGCCCCTACGGTTTTCCGTGTTCTGGCGCAACGCGCCACATTTCAGCCCCTCCCCTGACAAGGGGAGGTTGGGAGGGGTTTATAGCGGTTAAGAATGTACCAACTTTAACCCTCCCAAACCCCCTAACCCACCCCCAGCCCCTCCCTTGTCAGGGAGGGGAGCAGTTGCCCCCTATCCCCCTTGTCAGGGGGGAAGCCGCTTCGCCACTGCGTCCATCCGTAGGGGCGCACTGCGTGCTCCCAGGGCGCATGCAATGCGCCCCTACAAAAAAAGGCCACGCCAGCGTTTTTTTGTTGATGTTGCTGGCGATGCTTTGCCTCGGTGGCTGCGCCCTCCTGCGCCCCGTCGAACCGGAACTTCTTCCCCCGTTGCTGCATATCGCGCCCAGTCTGCTGGGCGAGCGCACGGTGGAGCAGCGTCTGGTCATTCGCTGGCCGGGCGGCGAGCGGAGCATGGAGGCGGTGCTGGAAATCGCCGGGGACAGGCTGCAACTGGTCGCGCTGACCTTCGGGATGCGTCTGATGAGTCTGGAATACGATGGCGTGACCGTCCGCGCCGAGCGGGCGCTGCCCATGTTGCCGAGCGGCGAACGGATGACCAACGACCTCCTGATGATCGCCGCGCCGCTGGACACCCTGCGCCGTGCCCTGCCCGAAAATTGGCGGGTGACGGAAAGCAAAAATGAGCAACAAAACACCCTGCGCCGCGAGATCGCGCAAGGCGATGAAATCTGGGGGGTGATCGACTACGCCAGCGATACCGCCTCCCCCTGGCAAGGGCGCGTCGAATTCACCCACACCGAGGGCTATCAACTGATTCTGGATTCGCATGAGCTTTGAAACTGGTTTCCCCCTCCCGGTTTTTTTGGCGTGCGGCGGTTTGCCGCCGCTTTCAAGGCCAGCGCAATTTGCCCCGCCGTAAAAGCGGGAGCAAGCTCCCGCACGCCAAAGCGTGCCTGTTCTGATGTAGCGACGCTCCCTTGCTTTACCAAACCCCAACCCAAAATCAGCCCATGACCCCTGAAGCCCCCCTTTACCTCCACCCGCCCGGCTTGCTCTGCGCCCTGGGCGACAATCTGCCGGACATTCGCGCCGCGCTGTTTCATGGCGTCAGCCCCGGAATGCAGCGGCGCGAGGACTGGAGTCCGGGGCGTTCGCTCACGCTGGGCGTGGTGGAGGCGGCCTTGCCTGACCTCCGCCTGTTGCCCCTGCAAGACCGCTCGCGCAACAACGCCCTCTTGCTGGCGGCTTTCGCCCGCGTTGAGGAAAATTACCGCCGTCTGGCGGCGGGGTTGCCCGCCTCCCGCATCGCGGTGGTGATTGGTACCAGCACGTCCGGCATGTTCGAGGCGGAAAGCGCCGCTCGCGCCCATGCCGAAAACGGCTTCTGGCCTTCCGGTTTTCATTACGCGCAGCAGGAACTGGGTTCCCCGGCGCGGATGCTGGCGCGGGAATTGGCGCTTGAAGGCCCTGCCTACGCGGTTTCCACCGCCTGCACGTCCAGCGCCAAGGCGCTGATCGCCGCCGC
>JAITNI010000105.1 GCA_031290535.1 Zoogloeaceae bacterium | reverse complement strand
CCATCATTGAAGAGAATCTGGAGACCCTGACCGCCCGCATCGCCGCCGAGGCCAAAGCGGGCGAACACATTCTGGTCATGAGCAACGGCGGCTTTGGCGGCATTCACGAGAAGTTGCTGACGGCATTGAGGGAAAAGGCGCCGGAATAAACCCACCAGAACAACCTCATCAAAAATCATAGCGGTAGTTGAGGCGAAATTTGGCTTCGCATCCCTCCTGTTCACCACTTTCCTTCCACCGCCAGCATCAGGACGCGCGGCTGGTGTTGCCGGTTTTCCAGTTGCCAGCCCTGATTTCCCCAACGGTTTTGCGTGCTGCGGGCATGATCTTCCCCCAGCAGGTTCTGCAAGGTCAGGCGCAAATTGAGCGTCTGATCCAGCTTCCTGATCCAGTAGGCATCCACCACCACTCGTTTTCGGGTTTCGCTCCAGTATTCGCCGGGGATGTCACTGTGTGTCGCCCCGGTCTGCTGCCATAAAAAACCGACGCTGGAAGAGAGTTTGGGCAGCGCCTGATCGTAACCCAGGCTGAAGAGGTAGCGCGGCAATTCGCGGGCGGTTCGGTTGAATCCCAGGCGTTTATCCTCCACGCGCGCGTGCGGCAACGTTAAATGCAGGCGCACACCGCCGCCGGACAGCCCCAGTTTGTCGGTTTTCAGCTTGGCGTCCAGTTCCACGCCCCAATGATGGGCCTCCCCTTCGTTATAGGGGCGTTCCACCCAGCGGCTGCCTTCCAGAACAGGCCGACGCTCGACGAAATCCCGGCTTCGCCGCGCATAAACGCCGAAGCCGACAAACAGGCTTTCATCAGGCGCGTAATACTCCAGATTCGTATCCAGACTGAGACTTTTTTCCGGGCGCAAATCAGGATTGCCGCGCTGGTCGGGTTCCAGCGGCGAATTGGCCGACACGGAACGAACCGGGGCATTACTGAGGTCTTCCGGCTTGGGCGCTTTGATCTGCGCGCCCGAAGCCAGACGCAACACCCAGCCGCCCTGCAAATTCCAGCGCGCCGCCAGCGAGGGATACAGTCCGTCATGATGCTGACGCACACGCTCTGCCTCAAGATCAATCCATTCGCCGCGCAAGCCGCCGGTCAGGGTCAGTCTGGAATTCAGCGCCCACTCATCCTGAACCCACAGGCTGCCTTGCCGCTCATGGGCGCGAAACGCGCCGCTGTCGATGTACGCGCCTTCATACTCCTGATCTACCGCGCGGCGCAGGGAAATGTATTCCAGCCCCAAACTGGCCTGATGTTCTTCCCAGGCGCGATCCAGACGCAGACCGCTGTTGATTTCCTGATCCCGGCGGCGCACGGATTCCCGGTCGATTGAATGGGGACTGTCGCGCTTGTTGTCATTTTCCCGATGCCCATTGAGCAGGCTCAAGCGCCCGGAAATCCTGTTTTCGCGGAGCCAGCTTTCCCCTTCCAGACGCAGACGCTTGATCCAGTAACGGGTTTCCTCCCGGTCATCGCGGTTCAGCACGGTTTGCGCTCCCAGTCCAGAAACAGGATCGGCATACTGGGTTCTTTCCAGTTCAATGCGCCGTTCCCCCTTGGCGCGAAACAGGGAAGGCCAGATGCTGAAGTTGCTCTGCCCGTCCTTCCAGCTCAGTTTGGGGGCGAAATAGATCTCGCCGTAGGTATTCCGGCCTTTTTCCTCATCCTGCTGCCACAGGGTACGGAGACCGCCGGAAGATTCCTTGCGGGTATTTTGCCGCTCTATGGAAGTACGGGTCTGGTCAATGGAAAAAGGCAGGTTCCACGACCAGTTGCCGGAACTGCCGTCTTTGGCCAGGGTCAGCCAGGCCAGTGGCTGACCGTCCCGCGCTCCGGTCACGGCCTTGATTTCAAGGCGATCCCGGCGTTTTGCCCGGTTCGTCACCAGATTGATGGTCAGCGGCGCGGAACCGCCGAATTCGGCGGAAGCGCCTTTCATGATCTCGACTCTTTCCAGCTCGCCCGCCGGCATTCGGGAGAGGATCTGCATGGCGAGGCCGGAACTGCCTGCCGGACGTTCTCCATCGACCAGCACCTGCACTGAATCCCGCGTCATGCCGCGTGCGCTCAACGAAACGGAACCGTCGCTGCTGGGCGTTCCCGCGCTCACGCCCGGCAACTTGCCCAGTACCTCGCCCACCGTGAGTCCGCCGGTGGCTTCGATGGCCTGCCGGTCGAGAATCGTCTTCTGGGTCGCGGCTTCGCGCTGCGCCTTCAAATCGGAAGATGGCGCGCTCACCACCGTCACCTCAGGCAAGGTTTGAACCGTTTCCTGCTCCGCCTTGAGCGCAGACGCGAACAGGAGCGCCAGAGCCAGAGGCAGGCAATATATTGTTTTCATGATTTCAGACTCTGCAAAAAGCATGACGGCACTAAAAAAACTTCCCTGCCATGCCCGTTGGCACGGCAGGGAAGCCAACCGATAGGGCGCAACAACTTGTCAACGCCATATCGGAACGCTCTTCCTGCGTCTGGCGCGAAATCCCATGCCTGAGAGCACCAGAACAGCAAACCCCACCAATGCCCAGTTTCTCGCCTTCGGCGACAACACGGCTTTCTGTATTTCTTCCCTGACCTCGAACCCTTCTACCGGCACATCGGCGCGATCGGCAGGTTGTGACGGGGCAGCTTGTGACGCCGCACTGGCGGCGGACGGGGACGACGCGCTGTCGGTTTGAGCGGGCGATTGCGGCAAATTCGCCACGGCGGGCGTCCCGCTTGCGGCGGCGTAGCGTCCCGAATCCGGCGCGGCCATCCGCATGGCCTCGGCCATTTCCCGACGATCCTGCGCCTCGGCCAGCGCGGTCACTTCGGCGCTGCTGCATGAGGCGGCGTCACAGGCCACGCCCGCTTCGGCGATCACTTCCCGGTTCACCGCCTCCAGATGCGTTTTCACTTCGGGATCGGCCTGCCAGTAGCCCTTGTTGATCGCCACCAGCATTTTGTCCACCATCGCCTGATAGGCCAGCAGATTTTTCGCTTCCCGGAATTTATCCTTGACGCCAAGCGCGTTGCGGTCGACGACATAGGTTTCGTACATTTCCTGCCATTTCGCGCCATCGACGGCTTCCGGCGTCGTCACCTGCCAGCCCCACAGGTTGTCGGTCACGCCCTTGATGAAGCGCGCGCCCGCATAGCCTTCGTTCAACATGGCCTTGACCCATTCCGGGTTGGTGTAGCGGGCGCGCATTTCCCGGCCCATGAACTTGTCCAGCGTTTCATGCTGACCGCCCTTGCCGTCCGCGAGGTTGAGCACAAGGGTTTCCGGGCTGACGCCGTTGACCTGGCGAATCGCCATGGACGTTGCGCCCAGATATTGCAGCACATCGTCGTTGTCCAGCGTGCCATAGAGGTGGCTGGAACGGGCATGGATGGCGGCCTTGGCGTCTTTCAGGGCCAGTTTGAAAATATCCACCGCCAGCGTGCCGCCGCCGGGACGGTCGCTCCAGTACCCCTGACCGAAGAGATGCCCGACCCGGTTGAAATACACGTCCGCGACTTCGGCTTCTGTCTTCCAGGTGTTGCTGGCCTGCGCCACGGTGTTGACGCCCGTGCCGTAAGCGCCGGACGGCTCGGTGAAAATACGCACCGCCGCCATGCGCGCGGCCTCTTCCGGCGCAATCCCCTTTTCTTCCAGAATTTTGCGGGTACGCTCGACATGGGTGAAAACCGGGTTGTCGCCTTCGTCCAGTCCTTTGACCAGACTCACTCCGTCGTCCAGCAGCAGCATCAGGTTGGGCAGCGCGTCCCGGTACAGGCCGGAAGGTACGATGGTCACATCGACTCTGGGACGCCCCAGTTCCTGGCGGGAAATGAGCTTCAGGCCACCGGTTCGGCCCCGTTCATCCCATACCGGCTGGATGCCCATGAGCGCCAGGATTTCCGACTCGGTGACACCCTCGTGGCGCATGGTCTCGGTGCTCCACAGGTTGAACACCACCCTGTCCGGGTATTCGCCATGCCGGTTGCGGTAATCGGCCACGAAGGCTTCCGCCAGCTTTTTCCCCTGTTCCCAGGAACCCGGCGTGGGCAGACGGGCAGGGTCGAAGCCGTACAGGTCGCGCCCCGTGGGCAGGGAATCCGGGTTGCGAATCGGGTCATTGCCCGGCCCGGCGGCCACGTAGCGGCCCGCCAGACCCGCCGCCAATGCGTCCAGTTCATTGCGGGCGCTTTCCTCCATCAACGCGGCCAGTTCGAGTTTACGGCGCTCATATTCCGCCGGGGAGATCTGGCCCGCCATGCTCAGAATGGCCTCGGCGGTAGACAGGCGCAGCTTTTCCGGCGGCGCGACGCCAAAAGTGTGCAAACCGTAAGGCGTCTGCTGCTCATTGACTTCCTTCAGGTAGTGCTCCAGTGTTTCCACGTCCTCGCCATCCGCCAGCGTGGCCTTGCCGATGTCCTTCAAGACGCCCAGCCGGTCGGCCAGCTTGTTGATTTCGGCAAGATGGGCGACGGCGGTGGATTCGCTTTTCTGGGCCGCCACCACATAGTCGTCGATCATCCCCCGCAGCAGCATCAGTTCCTTGTTCAGGCTCGCCTTGTCGAAAGGCGGCGTCATATGGGAAATGATGGTTGCCATGCCCCGGCGCTTGGCTTGCAGGGCTTCGCCGATGTCATCGACGATATAGGGATAAAGCTGGGGCACATCGGCCACCATTGCCTCGCTGGGGTCGGCGGCGGTAAAGCCGACTTCCCTGCCGGAAAGCCATTCGTGGGTGGCGTGGGTGCCCACGTGCACCATCGCGTGCGTCTTGAAGCCCTGTTGCAGCCACAGATAAAAAGCCAGATACTGATGGTGCGGCGGCAAGGTCACGTCGTGATACATCTTTTGCACATCGCCTTCCCAACCCCTGGAAGGCTGCGGCGCGTAGAGCACGTTGCCAAAACGTTGCGCGGGAAAAACGAAATGCGGTTTCCCCTTGGCGTCTTTCCAGATCATCGTTTTGGCCGCTTCCGGCTCTCCCCATGAGTTGACCATCTCCCGGCGCAGTTTTTCCGGTTGCTGATTGAACCATTTGCGGTATTCGGAGACGGGCAGCAACACGGCGTTGCCGCTCCGCACCAGTTTTTCCAGTGCGCCGGGCGACCATTTGCCGATATTGACGCCGTGCTCGCGCAGGAGATCAAACAATGCGTCTTCCGTCGCCGGACGGCCTCTCGTGTCGTACCCTTCGCGTTCCAGACGACCAAGGATTTGCCACAGGGAACGCGGCAACACATTCAAATAGGAAGCGCCGATGTTTTCCTTGCCCGGCGGGTAGTTGTAATAGATCACCGCCACCCGCTTGTTGACGTTCAGCGCGTAGCGCAGCGCCACCCATTTTTTGACGCGGTCGGCAAGGCGTTCCACACGTTCTGGAATCGGCGTTTCAATAATGTAGCTCTGCCCCGTTTCCTGATCCACCAGCCGTTTCTTGGCGGCGACCACGGTCGGCGCGATGGCTCCGGCGAATTCCGGCCCGGCCACCTGCCAGGCCCGCTCGGTGAGCGAGAGTCCCAAAGGCGACGCCTCCCACTCTTCCTCTGTCTGGTTGTACAGACTGATGGCGTTGATCGCGGGCACATCCAGCCGCCGCATGACTGGAATCACCTTGTCCGGCACGCTGCCCATCTTCAGCGCCAAAGCCACGATCGCCGCCACACGGGAACGCCCCCGTTCCAGAAAGTATTTTTCGGCGGGAATCTCGGAAGGGTAGCCAAACACCGGCGCCACGTTGAAGCCCCGTGTTTCCAGACTTTTCATGAGGGCTTCCAGCAAGGGAGAAGCGCCTGCCTGCGCCGTAACCCGATTGAACAGCACCCCGACCCAGACACGCCCCTCCGCATCGGGACGCTCGGACAGGTAATTTTCCGCATACGCCTCGAAACTGTCGAACAGCCGCTTGTTGCGCGGATTCCAGAGGCCGGTTTCAGGAAAAGGCGTCGCCTCCCGGTAATCCAGTTTGAAACCAAAATCCCGGCTCAACAGGCGGCGCAGCATGGCAACCATGTTGTCGACTCCGCCTTCCTGTGCATAGGCGCGCAGGGTTTCGTCCCGCGCCAGTCCCGTTTGTTTTTCTCCCTCTTCAAAGGGAGAACCGATGGCATAGGCTTTCGCGCCGCGCTGCGACATGCTGGCGACGGCGGGCGTAATGGTGGTCGCCAGTTCGCGCCCCATGTTGTAGACCAGCGCCACATCGGAAGCGGCCAGTGTTTCCAGGTCTGCCCGCGAGGGATTGGCGGAGGACATAATGTGAAAACGCACCTCGGCCAGCGCCTTGTCGCCTTCCTTTCCCTGTTGCTGTTGCTGGCGCAAAATCTTGATCGCGCTCACCGCGACCGGCGTTGCCGGATCGCCCGGCACCAGCACCACCGACAGGGGTTTGGCCCAGACATTGCCGCAGACAAACAGCAGGCAGAGGAAAAGCAGTCGCTTCATGACATCAATCCGCCGGAACATACACAATCCTTCCATCAGGCAATTTATAGGCGGTGCCAAGACGTTCGCCCCGACCCGACAGTTTCTGATCCGTCACTTTGGAAGCCTTGATCTCGTTTCCTTTCTTGGTGATGATTTCCATCTCGCCGCTGGCGTTCTTTTTCACCATCGTCACCTCGGAATTGGGGTCAAGCAGATCCATCATGTTGTACGCCATGAAGAGCGCGATCATCATCGAGACGATGAACACGATGCTGGCGTCAAACAGGTTGGCAACCCCGGCAATCGGGTCTTCCAGCGCCTCGCCATCCAGCGAGAAACGCCTACGCCGCTGTAGCAATCGCATCTTCGGCCTCTTCCTGCAAATGATGGAGATGGGGCTTGGCGGGGTCGGTCAGCACCAGTTCCGCCGCATGCGCCATTTCCCGCACATCGGCCCGCACCCAGCGTTCGCGGGAGAGCGCGATGAGATAGGCCAGCACCCCGGAACCCAGACCGGCGACAGTGGCGGTAAAAGCCGTCACCATGCTGCCCGCCATCTTGGGGATGTTGCCTTCCGCCAGCGCCGCCAGCGAAATACCCATCGGAATCAGGGTGCCCATCAACCCCAATGCCGGGCCAACCTTGATGACAAAGCGAATGCGATCAAGCCGCCGGGAAAGCTCCAGTTCTTCCGACTGAAGCAGGCGTTCCACCTCAATCTCCAGCCGCTGCCGATGCTTTTGGTATTTTTGGCGCAGTGCGTCCAGTTGTTGCCTGAAGCGTTCCCGTTCGGGAAAATGCTGCCGATAACGCAACCCGGCATCAAACAGCGTCACGCCCAGTTGCAGGGGCACATAGCAGATCAGAAGGGCGCAGCCGCCGATCACCGGCAGATAGAGCGCGGTGGCGACTTCGTAGAGCAGGTGTTCAATGAGGGGAACCAGTTCCATGTTGTTTTCCTTTGCAAGTCATTGTCCGGGGGTCAATACTCGTAGCGCAGTCCCACCAGAAAGGCGCGACCGGCTTCGGGGTAATTCCGCAGGGTTTCGTAATATTTGTCCGTCAGGTTGGCAATATCCACCTTCAGAATCAGGCGATGCTCGCCCCAGTTGTAGAGGTCTTTGGCCAAATGAAGATTCACCACCGTTTCGCCGCCGTAACGGATTTGCGCGGTGGTGTAGTGCGGGTATTTATGCCCGTAATAGGTCGCGTCAAGGCTGGCGCGAAATCCCTGTCCCGGATCGCGGTAGGCCACGCCGTAAGAGAGGCTCAGGTCAGCCACGTTGGAAGTTTTCTCCCCCGTCTCGCTATTCTTGAACTCGACCATCCGGGTCAGGCTGACATAGGGCTTGAGATCGGCCTCCCATCCCAACGCCCGCCCCGCCGACCAGTCCAGAGAGGCTTCCAGACCGCGATACCTCGTCGTGCCCGGCAGATTCTGGTATTGACGCACACTGGCGGACAGCGCGACCGATTCGATCTTGTCCTTGTAATCCACGTTGAACCAGGTCAGGCTGGCATTGACGTTTCTATAGGCAATATCCGTCCCGATTTCCCACCCCCTGGATGTTTCCGGCGTCAGATCGGGATTGGCCAGGTAAGTGGTCGAACCCGGACGATAGGAGATATGGGTAGGTTCCGGCATTTTGAAGGAAGTGGCGGTATTCGCCCTGATTTTCAGCCAGTCCAGCGGCAGATAAGCGACGCCGAAAGAGCCGGTATCGCGATCTTTCTTGAGATGGGTCGTGCCGCTTTTCAGCTCGAACGTGTCGTGACGAATGCCGCCCGTCAGCCAGAGCCTGTCCTCCAGCAAGGGCAGTTTGGCGATCAGGTAGCCGGCGGAATTGTCATAGGAGGCAGTGGGCGGCGGCGTGGTGGTTTTGGTCTGGTCGACATCGTAGTAATCAACCCCGCCCGTGAGATGAATCCAGGGGCTGTTCCAGCTTGCCTTGAGACCCGCGCCCTTGAAATCGCTGCTGTATTTGTAATACCCGGCCCCCGTATTCCAGTTCGAGGCGGTTTCATAGGTTGTCTCGCCCTGAAAATAGCGGGCCTGCCAGGAGAGATTCTGTTCCGGCAGGCTGCCTTCGTAGGAAAGATCCCAGGACTGGTTGCCCCGATTGGCTCTGCCATAGGGATTGACTGCCGGTTTGCCTTCGGTGAACGCGCCTGAACGGCCATATTCGCCATCGGAAAGATGACCGACCAGCGCCACACGGTGATTCGGGTCGAAATTCAGACCCAGACTGACGCCCCCCAGATATTTTTCCCGTGTTCCCGTATTGTGGTAGCTTCCCTTGTCGCCCCCGACTTCAAAATCTCCGCTTTTGTAGGAACTGCCCGCCAGCGAATAATCAAAAATGCCTTCGCGTCCCGACAGCCCCACCTGGGTTTTGCGAATGTCGAAACTGCCAAGGCTTTGCTCCAGAGAAAAAGCGAATTTTTCCTGCCCGCGTTTGCTGATCAGATTGATGACCCCGCCGCTGGCTTCGCTGCCGTACTGCACGGACGCCGCGCCCCGGATGACTTCCACTTTGCCGATGTTTTGCAACGGGATGTGGCCAATGTTGCTGTTGCCAATCCGGCGGCCATCCAGAAGAATAAGCACCGTACCGCTTTCATTGGGGTTCGCGTTGGAAGTCAATCCCCGAATCATGACTTCGGAAGAGCCGGTACCCGCGCCCTTGTCGTTGATCTGCACGCCGTAATGCTTCAACAGTTCAGGCAACGTGTCCGCATTGAGGCGTTGAATGTCCTCCTCGTCGATCACGGTTACGGGAACGCTGACGCTTTTCAGGGCTTCCGCCGAACGGCTTGTGGTGACGACAATCGTATCGAACAGCACTGGCTCGGAATGTTCCTGTGCCCATGCCGTTCCGCTCATGCAGAGCGAAGCCAGCATCAGGCGTCTGGTGAATTTCATGGGGAGTTCCTGCATGGTTAACTTCCTGTTGGGGTTCATGTGGTTTTTCCGTTCTCATCCTGACGTTTGAGCGAATATCGCAACACACGCCAGACGCCATCTCCGTCTTTGCGGCAGGTGATGGTTTCAATGATGTTGGACTGGTTCTCGAAATGGCTCTCGAATTCGACAAGCATATACTCATCCACGGGCAGCCCCGGCAGCGCCCTGGTATGCAGATTCCGGGACATTTTTCTCGCGGTATTTTTACCCAGACCGGAGTAGGCGCTTTCAAGCGCGTCACTCCAAACCTTCCGGTCTTCCGTTTGATGCAACAATGCAGAGGCGGCCCCCCACGCTTCCAGAATGGAGGGGGCATCCCCCGCATCGACCACCGTCAGCCATTGCTCCGCTGCTGCGACAACTTCTTGTTCTCTCAGGCGGTTCGGGGTGACGAAGGGTGGCGCGCCGGGTAACAAAAACCCGTTCTGCTTGCCCAGCGCCTCTATGACAGCATGATAGGCCGCCTTGCCGATGAGTTCGCCAATGCGGCTGTGACCGCCGGTATAACTCACCTCTGGGCCGGAGACGCCGGAAACGACGATGACGCTGTCCGTGCCGGTTCCCGTGGCCTGCGCCGTTTTCGTATAACTGCTGGGCACTTTCAGGTCTTCGAGCGCCGCCGTCTTCGCCTCGGTCAGCGTCACGATGGCGCGCGCCATCGCGCCTTCCGTCAATCTGGCGTTGGTGAGCAACAGGATGTTGATCGTGCCATGCGGAGTCTCGATATGCGTTCCTTCATCAACGCCCGTCCGAATGGCGTTTGTTTTCGCGCCCGCCGTCACCAGCGCCGTGACCACGAACGGCCCGTATTTCCGCGTGACTACGGCCAGATTATCCATGTCCGCCGCCGTCCCCATCGTCGCCAGCGTACTGCGGTCAAGTTTCAGGGCGCGCGCGATTTGCTCGTGAATGTGGGCAATATAGCGTTTACCCCCATTGCCATCCTTGCCCAGAAAGGTTTTGCTGACCTGCTCCCAAAGAAAGGGATGCGCCGCGTGGTTGATGGCCGCTCTGGCGTGACCAAAACCTTCCGTTGTGGACAGCGTTTTCCGTGTTTCTGGAAAAGTCACCACCAGCGACTTTTCCCACAGGCCATCGCGCTCGTTTTCGATGATTTTTGCGTTGACGCGCAAGCTTTCCGGTAACGATTCTATCGGCGTTTCCGCCGTATACAGCGCAGCGGAAACCCCAAACAGAATGACTGAAAAGCATATTTTCATGTGATGACGCATAAATTATTCCTCTCCATGATGAACTTCGGAAACACTGGCATTCCGCTGGCGCTTCCCGTGCAATGTCATGCCTGAACGCTTAATAGTCATAACGCAAGCCGACATAAAAATTTCGTCCGGCGCCTGGATAACCCCAATACATTTCATTGGCGCTATCGAACAGGTTGTTGATTTCTGTCCGCAGGGTCAGTTTTCCAAAACGGTCGCTCAATGCCGCCAGGTCTTTTTCAAGACTCAGGTTGACCACCGTCCCACTGGGGCTGCGAATATAGGGCGCGCTTCCCTGACTCCAGTCCCGCGTCAGGGGGGAACCATAATAATTGGCGTTGATGCGGCTTTTGAGGCCATAACCCGGATGGGCATAATTCACCCCGTAACTGAGCATCCACTCCGGCGTGTTGGGCAGCGTGTCCTTCACACGGCCCCGGTACGTGATGAATTGTGTTTTGTCCTTGTTTTTCCGGGTTTCCAGCCAGGTAAAATTCAGGTAGGGACTCAAACTGAAATTTTGCTGGAATATCTTGCCGAGATCGGCGCTGACGGAGCCTTCCACCCCGGCAAGCGTCGAGTCTTTGATATTCTGGAACTGATAGGCCATCGGCAGTCCCGTGATGGCCAGACCGATAATTTTGTTTTCCCAGTCGGAATGGAAATACGTCAGGCTGCCGCTGACATGATTCCAGTTAACATCGGCTCCGAATTCGTATGTTTTGCTCTTTTCAGGCAAAAGCGCGGGATTCGGGTTGTAATAAGGCGCGCTGCCTCCCACTTGCCGGGGCGCGGGCATTTTGAAACCTTCCGCATAATTCGTTCTCAGTTTCAGCCAGTTGGCCGCCAGATAAGCGACACCGACCGAGCCGCCAAAGTGATGGTCTTTCTCGCTGGACATCTCCGTCCCTTTGTTGGTGTATTGATCGTAGCGCCCGCCTGCGGAAGCAATGACCCGATTTTCCAGCAGCCGCAATTTTCCCGTGAGATAGACCCCGGTATCTTTCATGGCGGTTTTGACCGTTTGGTTGTCGCTTGAGTTTTCATATTTCAGGGTATCCAGACCGCCGGAAAGCGAAACCAGCGCCCCGTTATAGCCGCCCTGCACGTTGAAAAACCGGTTTTTGACGGTATTGACATAGCCTGAACTCTTGTAGTCCTTGTCGTCACGCCCGAAAGCATAGGTCGACGACCAGTCGAATACCCTGTCTTCAGTGGAACCGGTGTAGCTCAAGGCGGTATTGCGGTTGTGTTTGAAATATGAGCTGTAGGACGCATTGGGCGTGTTGCCGGAGTAAGGCCGGATGCCGCCGCCGCTGCTGCCGCTCAACAGACTGGATTTGATGCCGCCATAATTATAGTTGATGCCCACACGGTGATTCTGGTTGAGGCGATACCCCAGATCAAGATTTGCTGTCGTGCTGCGATCAATTTCTGTGTGATGCCAACGCCGCCCGCCTTGGGTCGTCAGGTCATCCCGGCTGAAGTTGGTCAGACCCAGCGCGAAGTCAAAACCATTGCTCGCGCCACTGAACGCCAGCTTTTCCCGTTTCAGGTTGTCGCTGCCCAG
The DNA here is from genome assembly GCA_031290535.1 of Zoogloeaceae bacterium. Lineage (GTDB taxonomy): Bacteria > Pseudomonadota > Gammaproteobacteria > Burkholderiales > Rhodocyclaceae > Azovibrio. Next base: position 4,904 of record JAITNI010000105.1, on the reverse strand, counting down.
CCCCGCTTCCACGGAAAGGCTGGCTTTTCCCGTTCCTTGCCGGGTAATGACATTGATGACGCCGCCCATAGCGGAAGAGCCATACTGAACCGCCGCCGGGCCGCGAATGATTTCGATGCGTTCAACATTGGACAGTCCGACAATCGCCAGATTGGCATTCCCGATGCGGCGACCATTGAGCAGGGTCAGCACCGTGTTTTCCGCTTCCGTATTCATGGTGCGGTTGCCAAAACCCCGGATGAGCACATTGCTTTCATCTCCCGCCGTCGTGACCTGGAACCCCTGCTGCACAATGAGGTCAGCCACGGTTGCGGCGGTCGACGCCTTGATCTCCTCTGAATTGATGATCGTGACGTTGCTGCTGACTTCGCGCTTGTTTTCATGGGCGCGGCTGGCGGTCACAACAACTTCATCCAGCGTTGTCACTTCATCGGCATAAGCCGCATTCATGGCGATGACCAACACGGTCAAAGCAGAGACCTGTTTTTGGCATTGCATATGCACTCACTCCCTGTTCAAAATTTTCCAGATTCCCGGAATTTCGCGGCACGGAGAATCCGAAAGGCTTTCATGAAGAGCGAAGCGATTCATGTGGCGAAACGGACATCCCGGATCATTCATCTGAAAGCACACTTTGCCAACAGGCAACAGGACATGGGTGATTGCTGACCAATCTTCAAGGAGCATTTCCATGCCGCTATTGACAGGCAGCGCGAATCCAGACGAGGCGCCATCATCGGAAAATCACAAGGAGAAGTCACGTAAAGTACGGTTTCCATCTTTGTTAATTAACGTTAATTTCTTGTGGTGACGTCAGCAAAACAAGAGCGAATGGGATAAAATAACTCCTCGCCAGAAAAAATAATTTTCTACCCACGCCACGCAAACCTCAATCTGGATATTGCAGGGGAATGTTGCGCCCCGAAAAATCCGTGGTTTTCAAGGCAGTTTTGCGTGAATTTATGCCTGTCGAACAATAGGCAACAAAAAGCGCCTTTCAATCCGGCGCAGGGCAAACGAAAAAACAGGAATGGTGAATATGCTTATAAGCACTGCATTGCATTGAGGGCAAGCATGATGTGCAAAGGTTTTTGAATGGCGCAGAGCGTCACGTATCCGCCTCAATCTCCGGGTTTCATCGCACGAATAATTAACGGTTTGGCGGGCATGGAAACCGCGCCTTTTTGAACGGTCTGGTACAAAATTTCAAAGGAATCTTGCGGCCCATAAGCGGAAAATGCCGCCAGACTGCCGGAATCGCCGAGAACGTTTGCCAGCTCCTGCAATCCTGCATCCCGAAATCCGGCCAGAATCAGGATATGGTTGCCGGCTGGTCCCTTGAAAGAAGCCAGATAGGCCAAATTCGCCTGGTCATGGTCGAAGTGAAGACCACTGCTGGAATAATAGGTTTTCCCGCTGGCCTGATCGACCAGCTCATCATAACTGTCGCCGCGCCGAAAACCGGAATGGGTAAAAACCAGTTTTTCCAGAATGCCCAGCCCGCTCAAATGACCAATATAGATGATATGATTCCCGTGGATATTCTCCGGGATCAGCTCTGAAGCCAGTACCAGTCCCCAGGGCTTTTTGTCTCCGCCCAACAGCACGGGGGCCAGATGATAAAGCGCCGCTGCCGTGCTGGTGGGCAAATAGCTCAGACCCACGTCAAAATGCCGCGAAGCCTGCTCCGGGTTGAATTGCAGATCGGCGGCCAAATCCTCGGAAGAATTGATGTCAAAGTCACGAATCAGCCGGAAAATCTTTTCCTTGTCATCCGCTTCGGCAAACATGTAATAATCGCCCAGCACAATAATGATCGGGCGCTCATCGGCGAACATGGCGCGCCACGGGGCGCTCGCGCGGATATGCGTTTCGGGAGGCGTCTCCCGGCCTGCAAGCCACCATGCCAGCCCATTGAACAAAAGAAAGACGGCCAGAAAAAATCCGGGTTTCCAGTTTTGACGGGATTGGTGCCATCCAGCTTCTGCCGGTTCTGCCCGTATTTCCTGCGGCAGCGGTTCCGGCAGTGGTTCCAGTAGCGGCAGTTCCGGCGGCAATTCATCCACCTCCGGCAAGGGGACAACAGGGGATTTCCCGCTTTCCTTGCCGGGCATCAGTTCCAGCCGGTATTCCCCTCTGGGGATCTGGAGGCGAAAAGGCTCGTCTGCGCCCGCGCCCTGATAATACTCGTCCAGCTTGCGCCGCAACTTGTGCATGTATACCCGCACCAGCGCGTCCTGGGTCACATCAAAATCGCGGCGTCCCAGTCCATTCAGGGCGACTTCCAGTTCCTTGGGTCTCCTTTTTTCCTGATAGCAGACATGGAGAAAATCAAAAATCCTGTTCAGGTGGCCGCTGCGCGACAGGATGCCGCTCGCCCTGATGTGCTCAACCTGAAGGTGAAGTTGCACATTCTCATCCTGAAGTTCCATCATCGTCTCTCAAATCGCCAGCAAGGGAAACCCCCTGCTGAAGCGCCAGCATACCCCCTGTTTGTGGCGCTCACAATGACAAATCTTCTATATGCATTTTCATCCGCAGGCAAACCCGCCGAAAAACAGGGCGCACACGCGGTTTTCAGCACAAAAGCCGGAAGAGGCGACGCTGGCCTTGTCTCAAAATCCTGCCTTTGGCGCCGTTCGACAGCACGACAAAATTTGCTTTTCCCGCGTTTTTTGTAGAGAATAGCGCGTTCTGAGTTGCCGGGTGAAGTCCTTCTGGCGTGTGGAGCAGGACTCCCGCGCAAAGGGGTTGGGGCTTAAATACGGACTCTTAAAAACTGTTGTGCGGCGGGTGGCCGGGAAATTTTCCCTTTGCCCTCTAACGAGCGCCGCTTTTTCGTGTGTCCTTTTTTCGTGTAAGCGGCTGCCGCAAGGGGAGTCGTTGGGAGGGTGTAATGTCTGAAAATTTTGAAGTGGAACCCCAGGCGTCGGAACCGGTGGGCGTACGTGCCCAAAAAGCCGTGCCCGAAGCCATTGAATCCTTTTCGCAACTGGGGCTTTCCGATCCCATTGTGCAAGCCTTGACCGAGGTCGGTTACGAAACCCCCTCGCCCATTCAGGCCGAATGCATTCCGATTCTGCAAGCGGGCCGCGATCTGCTTGGCATGGCGCAGACCGGCACTGGCAAAACCGCCGCCTTTGCGCTGCCGATTCTGAATCGGCTGGATTTGCAACATGCCGCGCCGCAGGCGCTCATCCTGACGCCCACCCGCGAACTTGCCCTGCAAGTGGCGGAAGCCTTCGCGCAGTATGCCAAACACCTACCCGGTTTTCATGTTCTGCCCATTTATGGCGGACAGAGTTATGGCATCCAGTTGAAGCAACTGGCACGCGGCGCGCATGTGATCGTGGGTACGCCGGGGCGCATCATGGATCATCTGGAGCGCAACAGCCTGTCGCTGGCCGGTCTCAAGACGCTGGTGCTGGACGAGGCGGACGAAATGTTGCGGATGGGCTTTATCGACGATGTGGAATGGATTCTCAAACACACGCCCGCCGAACGCCAGACGGCGCTTTTTTCCGCCACCATGCCGGACGCCATCCGGCGAGTGACCAGCAATTATCTGCTCAACCCCGCCGAAGTGAAGATCAAGTCGGCCACCCAGACGGTCGCGGCCATCCGCCAGTGTTACTGGCAGGTTTCCGGCCTGCACAAGCTGGACGCCCTGACCCGCATTCTGGAAGTGGAAGAAGACCTGGATGCGGCGCTTATTTTCGTGCGAACCAAGCTGGCGACCGAAGACCTGGCGCAAAAGCTGGAAGCACGCGGCTATTCCGCCGCCGCCCTGAATGGCGACATGAACCAGCAGGCCCGCGAACGCGCCGTCGAGCAGCTCAAGTCGGGCGCGCTCGACATTGTGATCGCTACCGATGTCGCCGCACGCGGGCTGGACGTGCCGCGCATCAGCCACGTCATCAATTACGACATTCCCTATGACGCGGAAGCCTATGTGCATCGCATTGGCCGCACGGGTCGCGCCGGACGCGCCGGGGCGGCCATCCTGTTTGTCGCGCCGCGCGAAATGCGGATGCTGCGGACGATCGAACGGGTGACGCGCCAACCCATCGAACATCTGGCCCTGCCCACGCAGCAGGCCGTCACGGATCGGCGCGTCGCCCTGTTCAAGGAACGGATCGGCAAGGCGCTATCGACCGAAGACCTGGATTTTTTCGAGAATCTGGTCAGCGATCTGGCGACTGAACAGGAAGCCACGCCGGAACGGGTCGCCGCCGCGCTGGCCTTCATCGCCCAGCAGGAACGCCCCTTGCGTCTGGAAGAAAAGCGCAGTCAGGGAGATTTCCACGAACGCCCGCCGCGCCGCGAACGGGAACGCGACAACCGCTTTGGCGACGAGCGTCCGCCGCGCTATAGCGAGGAACGCCCGCAACGCTTCAACAAGCCGCGTGCCGACGCCGCAGGCTTCTCCCCGGAAATTACCGAGGACGACCGGGGCAACGCGGTGATTATGCGCTCGTACCGGATTGAGGTGGGCCGCGTGCATGGCGTCGCGCCGAAAGACATTGTCGGAGCCATCGCCAACGAAGGCAATCTGCCCAGCCGCCTGATCGGGCGCATCAGTCTGTTCGATGAATACAGCACCGTCGACCTGCCCGATGACCTCTCCCGCGAGACCCTGCAAATTCTGCGGAGCGCCTGGGTGCGTCGGCGGCAACTCAACATCGCCCCGGCAGACGGCAGCGTCCCGACCAGCGATGTCCGCCCACCCAGAAAACCGGGCGGGAGCCGTCCCTTCCAAAAACCTTACGGCGGCAGCGGACATCACAGCGGCAACGAGCGTTTTCCTCCTTCCGACGACCGCGCCCACGGCAACCGGGAATGGAAAAACCGCCCCCCCAAACCCGGCGGCGCACGGCCTTTCAAGCGGCACGATCACGAGTAAG
>JAITNI010000037.1 GCA_031290535.1 Zoogloeaceae bacterium | reverse complement strand
CTCATTATATTATAACAATAAAAAGTTTGCACTGCCCTGACAAGGGGAGGTGCAGGAGGGGTTGCTGCGGTAACAATCTGAACGACTCCAACCCCCCCAATCCCCCTTGTCAGGGGGGAAGCCTCATCGGAACCGCTTGGCCTTGTGCAAGGGAGTCGCCCATTGAAAATGGCTTTGGCGACAAGAGCGCAATGACAGAGGGGTTCGTGCGATTACCCTGCCCCCTCCACCCCGGACGCGAATGCCGCGCCTTACAAAACCACCGCTTCTTCGCTCGCCTCAAAAACCAGCTGCACCGCGCCTTCCGCATCCACATCGACGGTGACGTGGCCACCATCTGCCAGACGGCCAAACAGGAGTTCGTCGGCCAGGGCGGCGCGGATGGCGTCCTGAATCAGACGCGCCATCGGGCGGGCGCCCATTTGCGGGTCAAAGCCTTTTTTGGCCAGCATGTTTTTCAGGGCGGCGGTGAATTGGGCCTCCACTTTTTTCTCGTGCAACTGTTCTTCCAGTTGCATCAGGAACTTGTCGACCACCCGCAAAATCACCTCCTGATCGAGTGACGCGAAGGAGACGGTGGCGTCCAGCCGGTTGCGAAATTCCGGGCTGAACAGGCGTTTGATTTCCGCCATTTCGTCGCCCGCCTGCCGGACGCTCTGAAAACCCATGCTGGCTTTTTGCAGATCCGCCGCACCGGCGTTGGTGGTCATGATGATGATCGCGTTGCGAAAATCCGCCTTGCGGCCATTGTTGTCCGTCAGGCTGCCGTGATCCATCACCTGCAACAGAATGTTGAAAATGTCGGGATGGGCTTTTTCGATTTCGTCCAGCAGCAGCACGCAGTAGGGCGTTTTGGTGATGGCTTCGGTCAGGAGGCCGCCCTGCTCAAAACCCACGTAACCCGGCGGCGCGCCAATCAGGCGCGAGACGGCGTGGCGCTCCATGTATTCGCTCATGTCGAAACGCAACAGCTCAATGCCCAGACTGTAGGCCAGTTGGCGGGCAACTTCCGTTTTGCCGACGCCGGTAGGGCCGGAAAAAAGGTACGCCCCAATGGGATGCCCCGGATTGCCCAGCCCGGAACGCGCCATTTTGATCGCCTTGACCAGCACTTCAATGGCCTTGTCCTGCCCGAAGACGACGGTTTTCAGGTTGCGCTCTAGATTTTTGAGTGTGCTTTTGTCATCAATACTGACATGCTGCGAGGGCACATGGGCGATTTTGGCGACGATTTCCTCAATGTCCGTTTTGCCGATCAGCTTTTTTTGCCGCGATTTGGGCAGGATGCGTTGCGCCGCGCCCGCCTCGTCGATCACGTCAATGGCCTTGTCCGGCAGATGGCGATCGGTCATGTAGCGCGCCGAGAGTTCGACGGCGGAAGCGAGCGCCGCCGCCGAATAGCGGACGCCGTGATGCGTCTCGAAGCGGCTTTTCAGTCCCTTCAGGATTTCCAGCGTTTCGGCGGTCGACGGTTCGCTGACGTCGATTTTCTGAAAACGGCGCGACAGGGCGTGGTCTTTTTCAAAAATGCCCCGGAATTCGGTGTAGGTGGTCGCGCCGATGCAGCGCAACTGGCCGGTCGACAAGGCCGGTTTCAACAGGTTGGAGGCATCGAGCGTACCGCCGGAGGCCGCGCCCGCGCCGATCAGGGTATGGATTTCGTCGATGAACAGCACCGCGTCCGGGTTTTCCCGGATTTGTTTCAGCACCGCCTTCAGGCGTTGCTCAAAATCGCCCCGGTATTTGGTGCCCGCCAGCAAGGCGCCCATGTCAAGCGCGTAGATCGTCGCCTGGGCGAGAATTTCCGGCACTTCCTTTTCCACCACGCGCCGCGCCAGCCCTTCGGCGATGGCGGTCTTGCCCACGCCCGCCTCGCCCACCAGCAGCGGATTATTCTTGCGCCGCCGACACAGGGTTTGAATGACGCGCTCCAGTTCCGGCTCGCGGCCAATCAGGGGGTCGATTCTGCCCTCCTGAGCCTGCTGGTTCAGGTTGATGGTGAAACTCTCCAGCGGCCCCTGCGGCGCGGCGGCGGGGGTGTCGCCTTCCTGAACGCCCTCGGCCATCGCCTTCGGCGGCGCGGCGCGGCTGACGCCATGCGAGAGAAAATGCGTCACATCCAGCCGCGTGATGCCCTGCTTTTGCAAAAAATACACCGCGTGCGAATCCTTTTCGCCCAGAATCGCCACCAGCACATTCGCGCCATTGACCTCCTTCTTGCCGGACGACTGCACATGCAGCATGGCGCGCTGGATGACGCGCTGAAAACCGAGCGTCGGCTGGGTGTCGATGTCGTTCTGGCCGCTGACGATGGGCGTATGGTCGTGGATGTAGCTGGCCACATCCTTGCGGAGCGTCTCAAGATTCGCGCCGCAGACCACCAGCGTGTTGGCCGCCGTGGGGTTGTCCAGAAGCGCGAGCAGGAGATGCTCCACCGTGATGAATTCATGCCGCTTCTGACGGGCTTCGACAAAGGCGAGATGCAGGCTGACTTCAAGTTCCTGGGCAATCATGGTTTTTCTTCTTCCATGAAACAAACAAGGGGATGTTGGTGTTGCAGGGCAAACGCATTGACCTGCCCGACCTTGGTGGCTGCGATGTCGTGCGGATAAATACCGCACAGGCCGCGACCTTCGTGATGGACTTTCAGCATGATGGTAATGGCGCGTTCGCGCGGCATGGCGAAAAAACGCTCCAGCACCTGCACCACAAACTCCATGGGCGTGTAATCGTCGTTCAGAAGCAGCACCCGGTAGAGCCGGGGCGGCTGGATTTGCGGGCGCTCGGTTTCCAGAACGGCGCTGTCCTGATGGGAGTCCGGGAGAGAAGTCGTCATGTCAGGGATTTTATACAGTCCCGGCCAGAGTGCAACAAAGAGTTGTAAATCAGATGAATTCCGTGCCGATTCCTGCCTGAAAACACGAAAGTTGTTGACGCTTACATGAAGGTGGCGTAAAACTCTCTCCTGTTTGGATTCAAGATGTATCGCCACGCCATTGATGCGCCGGTCGCTGGAGTCAAACAAGCAGTCGGGGGAACAACCGTGTCACCCTCTTTTCATGTTTTTTGTAGGAAGCAGCAATTATGGCAACTGGTACCGTCAAGTGGTTTAACGATTCTAAAGGTTTTGGCTTTATCACCCCGGACGATGGCAGCGAAGATCTGTTCGCGCATTTCTCCGCCATCACGATGGGGGGCTTCAAAACCCTGAAAGAAGGCGAAAAAGTCTCCTTTGATGTCGTTCAAGGCCCCAAGGGCAAACAGGCCGCGAATATTCAACGCGCCGCCTGATTCCCCTTCCGGGGTGAATCTGGAACCCGCCCTCGTGGCGGGTTTTTCGTTTTGTGGTGCGGTTTTTTGCGTGACCGCCGCCAGAAATTACCTTTCGTTACGTCTGGCGGTCGCAGCGCGAAACGAAAGTCTGGGCTATCATATCGGGCATGAAAAAACGCCATCCCCTGCTTGCCGCTGCCCTGAGCCTGCTGCTGGCGCTGCCGCCGGCCGGATTCGCGCAGTCCGATTTGCCCAATCTGGGCGATACGGCCAGCGCGGATTTGCCCTGGCAGCTTGAACGGCAGATTGGTCAGGACATCATGAACCAGATTCGCCAGCGCGAACCCACGTATCTGGACGACCCGGAAATCGAAAGCTACCTGAATACCCTCGGCGGTCGTCTGGTGGCGGCAACGCCGGAGGCCAACGCCGGGTTTTATTTTTTCGCGCTGGAAGACCCCACCATCAACGCCTTCGCCATGTTCGGCGGTTTTGTCGGCGTCCATAGCGGCCTGATTCTCAATGTACAGAACGAATCGGAACTGGCTGGGGTGCTGGCGCACGAAGTCTCGCACGTCACGCAGCGCCATCTGGCGCGGGGGCTGGAAAAGCAAAAGCAGATTTCCACCGCCGGCCTGTTGGTGATGGCGCTCGGTCTGCTGGCCGCCCGTTCCAACGCCAATGTGGCAGAAGCGGCGATGGTCGGGTCTTCGGCGGGCATGATTCAGGCGCAACTGGGGTTTACCCGCGATTTTGAGCGCGAGGCGGATCGGGCCGGATTTCTGGTGCTGCAAAAAGCCGATTTTGACCCGCACGCCATGGCGAGCTTTTTCGAGCGCCTGCAAAAAGCCACCCGCGTTTATGAAAACAACGCCCCGGTCTACCTGCGTACCCACCCGCTCAACATCGAGCGGATTGCCGACATGCAGAACCGGGCACAGGATTTGCCCTACCGGCAGGTGCCGGACAGTTTTGATTTTCACCTGATTCGCGCCCGCCTGCTGGCGCGGCAGGGCACGCCCGCCGAGGCCGTCGCCCACTTTCAGGGGTTGCTGCGGGAAAAACGCTTTTCCAGTCTGGCGGCGACGCAATATGGCCTCGCGGTGGCGCTGGAACGCCAAAAAGACTGGAACGGCGTTGAACGCGCCCTGCAAACAGCGCGGGAACAGGGGATTGCCTCGCCCCTGATCGACCGCCTCGCCGCCGAGGCCCGGCTTCGCAATGGCGACGCGACGGGCGGTTTGAACGCCTATCGGGAGGCCCTCGCCCGTTTTCCCAAATCCACGGCGCTGGCCTACGGCTATGCCGAAGCCTTGTTGACGCAACAAAAAACCGACCTCGGTCTCCAGTTTCTCGACGGGCGCATCCGTGCCGACAGCCGCGACGCCCGCCTCTATCTGTTGCGCGCCCGCCTGTACGCCGCCAAGGGGCTGACGGCCCAGCAACATCACGCGCTGGCGGAAGCCTACGCCTTGCAGGGCGCGCTCTCCGCCGCCATTGAGCAACTGGAACTGGCGCAAAAATCGCCCAGCGCCGACTTTTACGAACAATCCGCCATCGACGCCCGCCTGCGCCAGCTCAAACAACAAAAAGCGGCAGAAACGCCGTTGCGTTGATTTGGCCTTCGAGTCAGGAAAAACGCATTGGGCGGTTTTTCTCTGGCGAGGGGACGGTCAGGGCAATCGCATGAATCTCCCTGTCATTGCGTTGCCGTCACAGTCCTTTTTAGGGAGCGGCTCACTTGCACAAGGCCAAGCGGTTCCAGAGGGGGCTTCCCCCTGACAAGGGCGGATTGAGGGGGGCAATCTGAACCTTCCCAAACCCCTCCTGCACCTTCCTTATCAGAGAAGGATAATTTACTGCGCTACGCGCAGGCAGATTGCTGACAAACCTAAAATTCGTTTGGCATTCACAATAAAATCAACATAATGCGAGGGTATTGTGAGGCGTGAGGCGAAATTGCCAAGACCGGGTGTTTTTCAACAGTCTGGCTGCGCTTCGCGCAGAAAATTTGGACGTTCATGCGATTATCCGGCAGTCCCTTCCTCGCTGGAGAAGCGCAGGATTATTTTTGAGAACCACTATCTCCCTCTCGCATCGTTGCCTCAATTTCCGCCACCGTTTTGGGCGCGTGGGTATATACCCGGCAGCCTTCCGGCGTGACGAGGGCGTCGTCTTCGATGCGGATGCCGATGTTGTGCAGGCGCTCCGGCACGTCCGGGGCGGGGCGGATGTAGAGGCCGGGTTCCAGGGTCAGGGTCATGCCGGGGGCGAGGGGGAGCCAGTCTTCGCCGCTCTTGTATTCGCCCGCGTCGTGCACATCCAGCCCCAGCCAGTGACTGGTGCGGTGCATGTAAAAACGGCGGTAGTCGCCGGATTCAAGCAGGCCGTCGACTTCGCCCGCCAAGAGTTTCAGATCGACCATGCCCTGCGTGAGCACCCTTGTGGCGGCCTCGTGCGGCGCGTTGAAGCTCGCGCCGGGGCGCACGGCCGCAATCGCCGCCGCCTGTGCCGCCAGCACAATTTCATAACACTCCCGCTGCGCGGCGCTAAAACGGCCATTGACCGGAAAGGTGCGGCTGATGTCCCCCGCGTAGCCCTCCAGTTCGCAGCCGGCGTCAATCATCACCAGCGCGCCATCGGCCAGCGCCTTGTCGTTCTCCACATAATGCAGGACGCAGGCGTTGCCGCCGCTGGCGACGATGGGGGAATAGGCGTGCGCGGATGCGCCCTGGCGGCGGAATTCGTAAGTTAACGCCGCTTCCAGCTCGTACTCGAAGCGACCGGGGCGGCAGGTTTGCATGGCGCGGACGTGACCGGCGGCGCTGATGTCGGCAGCGCGCTGCATGAGAGCCTGCTCCGCGCCATCCTTGACCAGCCGCATGGCGTCCAGCGCCTGTCGCAAATCGTAAATCACAGCGGGCGGGCGCTTGCCAAGCCGAGACTGGGCGCGTACCGCGTTCAGGGCGCGGGCGATACGGGCGTCCCACTCCGCATCATGCCCCAGACTGTGCCAGAGCGCGGGCGCATCGGCCAGAAGTTGCGGCAGGCGCTCTTCCAGCGCGGCAATCGGCCAGGCTTCATCAACCCCGAACGCCTGCCGGGCCGCGTCGGGGCCGTAGCGAAACCCCTCCCAGATTTCTTGCGTGGCGTCCTTTTCGCGGCAAAACAGGATGGCTTTCCCTCCCGCCAGCACCAGCACGGCTTCGGGTTCGGGAAAGCCGGTCAG
>JAITNI010000022.1 GCA_031290535.1 Zoogloeaceae bacterium | reverse complement strand
GGGGCCGCTGTGACTGCCGACCGCGCCGCGCCCGACGCTGACATTGACGCCCAGTCTTTGTTGCAGACTGGCGAGCAGACTGCCGGGGCCGCTGTCCTGTCCGCCCAGAATGGCGTTGGCGGCGGCGAGGAGGGCGCTGGCGTCGTTGCCGTCGTTTTGTTCCGGCGCTTCGCCCAGCACCAGCCAGGAGAGTTTTTCCGCGTCCGGCACATTGGGGGTGGACACCAGTTTGATGACGGGTTTTCTGGCCGTGCCGGTGATGCTCACCCCGGCTTCCACGGGCAGGTTTTTACGCAGGGCGCGGATGTTCAGGCCGGGGTTTTGCACAAGGCCGTTGAAGGTAAGAATGCCCTGCTCAATCTCCAGCTTTTGCCCGTAGGCGTCAAAACGGCCTTCCACGGTGCGGATGCTGCCCGTGGCGCGGGGCGGCTCCTGAGCGTCGCCCTGAATGGAAAGATTGCCGCGCAGGCGGCTGTGCACTCCGGCTCCGGCAAAATAAAAATGCGAACCCAGATCAATGCCGAGATTCATGCGGGTTCGCAGGCGGCGAGGGGCGGGCGCGGCACTGGTGGAACGCACGATGCGGACATCGTCGGAAAGGCGCGGCGCGTCGGGGGCAGCCAGTTGCCAGTATGCGCCATCAACCGCGAGTTGCGCGTCCAGCCGGGCCTCCTGTTGTTCCAGCCGTAACTGGCCCTGACCGGACAGCACCACCCATTGATCGGGTTTTTGCGCCACGCCCAGACGCTGCAACTGGAATTCCAGTTGACCGCCGTCCAGAAGATCATCGCCCTGAAGCCGCAGGTGGCCGCGTCCCTCAATATGCCCCGGACGCTCAACGAGCGCTCGCAGGCTTTCCTGTTGCGGGCGATCCAGCGTTTTGGGCAGCGGGCCGTGCGGCGCGTCGAAGGCGAACTGTTCAAGGTTCAGTCGGTGTTCGTCAAAACGGACGCGCACCCGCCCGGATTCCAGACGCAGCCCCAGATTCAGGGCGCGAAAATGCAGTGCCTCTCCGGTCAAATGACCCTGAATCTGGGGTTGCGCGGCACTGCCCGCCAGCGTCAGGGCGGTTTCCAGCCGTCCGCCCACCTGATAGCCGTCACCCAGCAGGGGGGAGAGCCAGGCGATGTCGTCCATGCGGGCGTTGAGCTGCCCGTTCCAGTGGCCGTTCTGATATTGAAGTTGGGCAATCTGCGCGTTCCAGTCGCCGCCCCGGATGCGTCCGCGCAACGGCGCGGCCTCCAGCGCGACATGTGCCGCGCCCAGACGGAGGAGGGCAGGGGCGGTGAGTTGCAGGAGCGGCGGCGCGGCCTCGGCGGTGTTGAGGGTGAGGGTCTCTACTTTGCCGCGCCATTGGTCGCTCAACGCGCCACTGGCGACCAGCAGGAGTCTGGCTGAACCGATGTCCAGTTGGGGAATGCGGGGCGAGGTTTCCAGCCGGATTTCATGCTGCCGGCGACTGCCCTGAAGGCGGAGGCGAGTGTCCTGCAAATTGCCCTGGGGCGTTTTTAGATGGGTGAGCGTGAGGATGAGGTTGAGGGGGGCGGTTTTGCTGTGGTCTGCCTCAAGGCCGTCCTGAATCGCTTCCGTCCGTTCGGGCTGAGCCTGTCGAAGCCCTTGTTTCCACGGAGAATGCCCTTCGACAAGCTCAGGGCGAACGGTGTTATTCAAAGTTTTCTTGGGGGGCGTTCCGGGCTGAACCGCCGCAAACCCCTCCCCGGCCCTCCCCTTGTCAGGGGAGGGAGCAAACAAGGCTCCAACTCCCAGATCGGCTTCCAGTGCCAGTCCGCGCAGGTGGATGTCGCCGGGCAGGTTCAGGCGTTGGCTGTGCATCTGGCCTGCGACCCGTGGCGCGCGCAGTGCGCCGGAGAGTTGCAGGCGGGCGTCCAGATCGCCGCTCAGGGGGAGCGGGAGTTTCAGGGCTTCCAGTCGCGCCGCCTGAATTTCCACATGTAGCCGGTCTTGGGGGCGTCCCAGATCGCCCTTGAGCGCGAGCCGGTTCGCGCCCGCCGCCAGATGGACATCGACCCCGGTCAGGCGCTCCTCGTGCCATTGCAGTTGGCCCGCGCCCTCAAAAGGCTGGCCTGCCAGACGGCTGTTTTTCAATTCAAACTGCGCGGCCAAAGTGGGCGGAGATACGGGTTGGTCGGCGGCAAAATCCAGCCGCAGTTGCAGGCGTCCGTGGAGATCACCTTCCGGCCAGCCGGAGGAGAGCAGGGCAGGGTTCAAGGCGGTCAGTTCGCCGCTGGCCGTCAAGTGGCGCAAGGCGTTTTGAGAAGGGGTGGATTGCGGGGGTTCGGACGCAGCCCCGGTTTCCAGATGCAATGCGCCTTTGAACACGCTGTCCGGCTGGCGGCCTTTGCCAGACAAACGCGCTTCCAGCCCCTGAATGTCCAGACGCTGATCGCGCCATTGAAGGATTCCCCGCAGATGCGTCAAGGGTAGGCCGTGCTGGTCAAGGGGAGCAGGGGCGCGGTTGAAGAGGCTGAAATGCCCCGCAAGGCGGTTTATCCAGACGGGGGCGTCCGCATTGGGTAGGTTTGTGGCGCGGGTTTCGTCGGCCTCGCTGGCGGCGTTGGCTGCGGGCCGGATTTCCGCCTCAATGTCCAGACGGGCGCGGGGCGCGGCTTGGCGCCAGCGGGCCGGGTCAATGCCTTGCAGCCTGATTTTTAGATATTCCACGGGCTGCGCGGCAAAGGGCGTCAGGAGGGCGGAAAAATGTCCGCTTTCGCCTTCGTCTTTGCCTGGGGCTGTTTCCCCTTTTTCCGGCGCGGCCTCCTTTAATTCGCCTTGCAGTTCAAGGCGGGAGAGGGGGCCATCCGCCCGCGCCTCAAGGCGGACGGGATGTTTTGTGGCTCCCTGGCCTTGCAGACTCAGGCGGGCGTGCAGCGGCATTGTGCCTGTGCCTTGCAATTCGCCTGCGGCGTGCAAATGAAAACCTTCGGCGTCGAATTCCAGATGCGTGAGACGGTGCGTGACGCCGTCGCTCTCGAAACCGGCCTGAATATGGTTCAGGTCAAGCGTTTTCCGGTTTTGATCTTGCTGGTGTTCCGGGTCAATTGTGAGCACATGCAGGTTTTCTATTTCCAGGCGCGCCAGACGCACCGCCAGCGGCAGCGCCAGCGTTTCCGGCATTCGGGGGGACGCGCTGTTGCCGGCGGGAAGAACCATCACCAGACGCTCCACCCGGAGATGCAGAATGTCGAGCCGACCTTGCAGCAGGGAGGCAGGCGACCAGTCAGCTTCAAGCCCGTACAGAGAAACGGGACTGGCAGGCTGGCCCGTCGAAAAGCTCAACTCGCGGAGGGTCAACGGGCCGATCAGCCGCCCTGTTACGCCCGCGATCTCCACGTCGCCCATGCATTTGGCGAGGCCTACCAGCGTTCGCAAGCCGCTTTCTGTGGCGGTCAGCCAAATCCCCGCTGCCAGCATGAGCAGAACGACGCCCGCCAGCGCCCGCAGCCCCCGTCGCCAGCGGCGGCGCGGCTTGTGGGGGGGATTTGCGGAAGGCGGGGTCGGAGTCTTCATGTGGGGGTCTCAAAACGGAATCGACAGCGCAAAATGCAGACGCCAGCGGTCGCCGTAGGCCAAATCCATGCCAAGCGGCCCGGCGGGGCTTTTCCAGCGCGCCCCCAGACCGTAGCCGGTCTTGAGCCGGAAGGCGTCCCGGTCATCGGCGGCGTTGCCCGCGTCGAGAAAGGCGGCGATGCCCCAGGGTCTGTCCGGCAGCCAGTGGATGGTTTCGCCGCTCAGGGTGAGAAGATAGCGCCCACCCAAGGTGGCGGCTCCTTCCTGCACACCCAGACTTTGATAGGCGTAGCCGCGCACGGAATTGGAACCGCCAGCGCGAAACAGAAAACTCTGCGGCACGCCCTGGCGGGAATCGGCCAGCACGATGCCGCCTTCGGCGCGCAGGTTGAGGGTGTTGCGCGCTCCCCACTGCCACACCTGTTGATGGCGGCCATACAGGCGGACAAAATTCTGGTCGGAAACGGGTTTTAACGCGCCGCCAATCTGAATCTGGCTGGCGTAGCCCGCGCCCTCTGTCTGGTTGCGAAAGGGATGCCA
This sequence comes from Zoogloeaceae bacterium, assembly GCA_031290535.1. Classification (GTDB taxonomy): domain Bacteria; phylum Pseudomonadota; class Gammaproteobacteria; order Burkholderiales; family Rhodocyclaceae; genus Azovibrio. The sequence continues at coordinate 1,816 of JAITNI010000022.1, read as the reverse complement.
GCCCCAGAGGCTATTGACAGTCAACGCCCGTGTGCGGTGGCTTGGCTGGTGTTGGGGCGTCTGCTTTTCCGACAGATAGCCCAGCGCGAGGGTCAGATCAACACTGCCCCGCTGGCGGCTGCGGCTGAAACCCAGCGACTGCGTCTGAAGGCGCAAATCCTGAATGTCGGAACGCTCCGTCAGCACGCCAAAGGCGTATTGATACTGGTCATGCGTGGGTGGCAGAAAAATGTCGGCATAGGCGGACTGCTTCAACTGTTCCAGCCGCACGCCGCCATTCAACTGCCAGGCGCGGTAAAAAAGGTCGGCGGTGCGAAAATTGGCCTCCACCCGCGCTCCGGTGTTGGAACTGACGCCCGCGCCCAGCCCAAGCCGGTGTGGCGACTGCTCGCGCAGTCGCACCCGCAGCGGCGCGGTGCGGCTGCCGTCAGCCTCCGCCGTGGCCGCTTCCGTATCCAGACTGATGAACACGGACGCAAAATAAGGCGTGTTTTCCAGCGCGCTTTGCAGATTCAGAAGGCGGCTTTCCTCATACGCCTCGCCCGGTTGCGCCCGCGTGTTGTAGCGTTGCGCCAGTTCCGGGCTGTAGCGCGACAGTCCCTCAATGGCGAGTTCCCCAAACCGGTAGGGCGGGCCGCTTTCCGCCGTCACTTCCAGCACCACCTGATGACGGTCGGCCTCTACCCGCGCTTCGCTGTATGTTAAGCGGGCGGTGGGAAAATCCCGTTCCAGAAGGGAAAGGAGCAGATTTTCCTTGGCATGATTCCAGTCTTCCTGACGAAACGGCGCGCCCGCCTTGAGCGGCCAGTCCGCCCGCAAGGCGTCCAGCCGCGCCGCTTCCACGGGGCCATTGATGATAAGACGCACCGACTCAATCCGGGCGCGCGGGCCGGGAGTCACATGTAAAACCAGCGCGTCAAGCGCCTCGCCTTCCAGTACCAGACGAGCCTCAAAATAGCCTTCGGTCGCCAACAGCTCGCCGCCTTCTTTGGATAGACGGTTTTGCAACGCCTCCCGCTCGACATCGTCCCGAGGGGCTTCCAGATGCAGATAACGCTGCAACAACTTATCCAGCGGCTCCGGAGCCAGCACACGCGGCGGCGCGGCCAGAACCGGCAGACTGGCAAGGAGGCACAGCAGGGAAGACGTCAGAAAGCAATCAGGGCGCATGTCGGCATTGTATCCTGCTCCGTGGGAGAGGAGATGAAGGAGGGGGAGTGGCGCAGGGCAATCGCATGAACAAGGGACAGTGCTTGCAGTACCTTCTCCCACTTGTGGGAGAAGGTGGCCGCGCAGTTGGCAAATTCGCGGATGAGGGGCAGCGATTCAGATTGTAGAAGCGCTTCCGCATCCTGAATGGCCTCCCCTCATTCTCCCTTGACCAGGCCGAAGGCGAGATGACAGCCGAAGACAGGTTCCGCTTTAGTGGAATGCGGTAAAGCCGCACACAAGGGAAACGCTGAATAACCCCGTTCGCCCTGAAGCTTTGTCGAAGGGCATTCCCTGTCAAACCAAGGTTTCGACAAGCTCAGCCCGAATGGTTGGTTTCCCCAAGGGCAATTGCATGAACGTGCAAATTTCCTGCGCGAAGCGCGGCAAATCATCCTCCCCTTGTATGATGTTTCCGTCTCAAGGCACCCCTTGAGACCGAGCGGCGGGATGCCGACGTGCCCCTTTGGCCTTGGTAGATACCGCAGCCGCCGCTCTTTTTCCGAAGCAAGATCGAACAGTCTCTTTGGCCCGGCCAAGCCGGTAGCCCGCATTCACAAGGTGGATCTTTCGGAAACCGTTGTTGCCGTCCTTTTCAGAACCCGAC
>JAITNI010000008.1 GCA_031290535.1 Zoogloeaceae bacterium | reverse complement strand
CGAAGTGATGCATCAATCGGTGCATGACCTGTTGAGTCATGTCGCCGAGTCCAAAATTCCGCCGCAGAGTCCTCTGCTTCCCCAGATTCCCTGATGGTAGCCGACATGTTCGATCATTTTGCTGTTCCCAATCTTATCCGCGCCACGCCAGAGATTTTTCTGCTGGCCATGACGTGCGCCATCCTGCTTCTGGATTTGTTCGTCAAAAGTCCTCGCCGCACGGCGACTTTTGTGCTGACCCAGTTGACGCTCTGGGGCTGCGTTTTCATTACATTGCTCCCGGCGCTGCTGTGGCTCTGTTTGCCCGATAATTTGCCTGAGAGCGCCATTCAGTCCGTGCAACAGGGGCGGCCAGATGCCAGCCTGAGCGCCTGGACGATTCTGATAATTCAGATGCTGACGAGCTTTTCGGCATCGGAGAATTATACTTTTGGCAATATGTTTGTCAGCGACCTGATGTACGTTTTCCTGAAGTTTCTGGTGTATGTCTCGGTGAGCGTGACGCTCTTTTATTCCCGCGCCTACATCGCGGCGCGGCAGGCGATTCCGAAGGGCGAATATCTGGTGCTGGCGCTCTTTTCCACGCTCGGCATGATGGTGATGATTTCCGCCAATCACTTTTTGCCGCTTTATCTGGGGCTGGAAATTCTCTCGCTGGCGCTGTACGCGATGGTGGCCCTGAATCGCAGTTCCGCAATCGCCAGCGAAGCGGCGATGAAATATTTTGTCCTGGGCGCGCTGGCCTCCGGGATGCTGCTTTACGGCATGTCCATGATGTATGGCGCGACCGGTTCGCTGGAAATCACCCAGGTGGCCGCATTGCTGCTGGATGCCGAGGCGGACAGAACCATTCTGGTGTTTGGCATTGTCTTTCTGGTGGCCGGGCTGGCCTTCAAACTGGGTCTGGTGCCCTTTCATATGTGGATTCCCGACGTTTATCACGGCGCGCCCACCTCTGTGACCCTGTTTGTCGCCGCCGCGCCCAAGCTGGCCGCCTTCGCCATCCTGATGCGCCTGCTGGTGCTTGGGCAGACTGTCCATACCGCCGACTGGCAATCCATGCTGATGGTGCTCTCCGTGCTGTCGATGATGGTCGGCAATCTGGTCGCCATCATGCAGACCAACATCAAGCGCATGTTGGCCTACTCCGCCATTTCCCACATGGGCTTCATGCTGCTGGGCATTGTCACCGGCATTGTGGATGGCAATCCCGAATACGGCATTCAGGCTTACGCCTCCGCCCTGTTCTATGTGGTGAGTTATGTGCTGACGACACTGGCGGCATTCGGCATTATCCTCCTGCTTTCCCGCGCCGGGTTTGAGTCCGACACGCTGGAAGACTTCAAGGGGCTGAACAAACGCAGCCCCTGGCTGGCGGGGATGATGCTGATCGTCATGTTTTCTCTGGCGGGCATTCCCTTCTTTGTGGGCTTTTTCGCCAAGTTCTTCGTGCTGCAAGCGGTCATCATCGCGGGCTATTACTGGCTTGCCGGACTGGCGATCCTCTTTTCGCTGATTGGCGCGTTCTACTACCTGCGCGTGGTCAAGGTGATGTATTTTGACGAGCCGGTGCAGACCGAAGCCATCACGGGCAGCGTTTTCGTGAAGGGGCTGGTTTCGGCCAACGCGCTTGCCCTGGCGCTGTTCGGGGTGTTTCCGCAGATGCTGTGGGCGTTGTGCCGCTTCAGCATTCTGGACGCTGCCCGCGTTCTGTACGCTTTCTCCACCTGATTTGTTTCGGAACGCGAATGCCAGAATCCTTCCCTGACCCTCTGCGCGAAACCCGGCTGGCGACGGAAACGGTGTTTCGCGGTCGTTTGCTAGAAGTGCGCCGCGATACGGTGCGCCTGCCAAACGCCCAAACCGCCAGCCGCGAATACATCGTGCATCCGGGCGCGGTGGCGATTCTTCCCCTGCTGGACAATGGCGACCTGCTCTTTGAGCGGCAATTCCGCTACCCTGTGGGGAAAAGTTTTCTGGAACTGCCCGCCGGAAAAATCGATCCCGGAGAAACAGGCGCGGCGGCCGCCGTGCGGGAATTGCGCGAAGAAACCGGCTACATCGCCCATGACTGGCAGTCGCTGGGGCCAATCCACCCCTGCATCGGCTATTCTTCCGAACACATCGAAATTTTCGTCGCCCGCCAGTTGACGCGCGTCTCCGCCCCCACGCTGGACGCGGAAGAATTTCTGGAACTTCGCCCGCTGTCGCTGGCCACGATTCACGCCGCCATCCTGAATGGCGACATCACCGACGCCAAAACCCTTGCCGCCCTCTATCTGGCGCAATTACATCAGTTGTTCTGATTTCAGCCGCTGTCGATAACGAGATTGCGGCCCCTGTTTTTGGCCAGATACATGCGGTTGTCGGCGATTTCGATCAGGCGGTGGCTGTTGATGGCGGCGTCGCGGATGCGTTCGGCAATGCCGAGGCTGGCCGTGATGGTTTTTCCGTCCTGACGTTCGGCCAGTCCCTTCTGGTACAGGCGGGTGAGCGCGATATTGGCCTGCTGGATATTGGTGTTCGGCATGATGATGAGAAATTCTTCCCCGCCCCAGCGCACCAGAATGTCGCCGGTACGCATCATGCGGTTGATCGTCTCGGCGGCCTTTTTCAGCACCAGATCGCCCGCCTCATGCCCGAACAGGTCATTGACGGATTTGAAATGGTCGAGATCGACGAAGGCCAGCGCCAAAGGCGTGCGCGTGCGCGAGGCAATGGAAAATTGCAAATCCAGCAATTCCTCGCCGCTGCGCCGGGTGAAGGCGCGGGTGAGCGGGTCGTGCGAGGCTTGCCGCACCAGCACCAGCATCAGCGCCAACTGGCTCATGCTGGCGAGCATGGCGATGCCGGTCAGAATCGCCAGCAGCCAGAAGGTGCCCGCAAAGGAAGGCAGCCAGGAAATGGAACCGATCGCCGGTTGGCTGATGAAGCTCGACAGACCCTGCGCGAGCAGAATCGGACAGGCGAGCGCCAGACTTTCCAGCGCGGTCAGGGGGAAAATGGACAGGCAGGTCAACAGCACAAAGGGCAAAAAGACATAACCGATGGCCACGGCGGCGGAAATTTCCGTGAGCTGAAAAGAGGCAAGCGCGATGTGCGAGGCCAGATAGAAGGTGGCGGGAATCAGGGCCAGAATGCCGAGTGAACGGTAGGCATCCCTGGAGGTGCCGTTGGGGTGGTAAAAAATCACCAGCGAACAAAAGGCGAGGCTGGTCAAAATTCTCAGACCCAGCAGGTACAGCCAGAGACTTGTGGGGAAGAAAATATAATCCACGACGCTCCACAGGGGCGTCAGCGTCGCAAACAGGCAGGCAATGAAGCGGGCGCGGTTGACCACCAGCATGGCGCGTTTGGAAGTCAGCAGCGCCGGATGGTGGGCGGGCGTGAGCAGATACGGAAATTCATCCGGCAATAACTCGTCCGCGATCAGGGAAGCGAGTCGCCGATAGAAGCGATGAATCTGCGCGGCGCTGAAAAAAGGGAAAGACATGGCGCTCCCTTACCCGAATGACGGAGGGTCGGAAGGGGGGGAAGACATCAACGGTTCAGACAACATCAGCATTTTTCAGGAGAGATTTTAGGAGAGATTTTGAGCGGGAAAAGCCGAGTTTTGAGGTGGAAAAGGATGCCTCAACGCGCAGGCGTTATGCAACATGCAGAAGACGGTGAAATATACAGCAAAAACGCATCTCTGGGGCGTATCTTTACTTCATATTTCAGGGTAATCGCATGAATCTCCTTATCATTGATTCTTTGCCGCCAAAGCCCTCTTCAGGAAGCCGCTCACTGGCACAAGGCCAAGCGGTTCCAGACGGGGCTTCCCCCCTGACAAGAGGGGATTGAGGGGGGGCTGTGCAATCTGAACCCTCCCAAATCCCTCCTGCACCTCCCCGGCAGGGGAGAACCATTTGCTGCGCGGCGCGCAGGATTTGGACGTTCACGCAATTGCCCTGCTCCATATTCCTGTGTGCCAAGACCAAGGCGGGGTAGGGTTTTGCGGCGTTTGAAATGGGAAAGCGTCGAACCGTTTGAGGCGGCCCGACGCGCTGTTTCTCTGTTTTGGTTAGGATCTATCTCCGCCCGACGCGAGATGCCGCGAGAGAAGATGCGCCATTGTCGTTCAGCGCCGAAATAGTCGCCAATCGTTTATACAAATCACTCGGATAGGCCGGGGCTATCAGGCAGATCAATGCGGCGGCATTCGCTTTGGGGAGGGGATTGGGCGGGTTCGGGCTTGGCCTCAATCCCGAAAATTCCCATAGCGGATCGGAAAATCCGCGATGCTTTTCGTCACCAGTTGAATCGCCGCCTGCAAGTCATCGCGCTTGGCGCCCTGCACCCGCACTTCGTCCCCCTGAATGCTGGCCTGCACCTTGAGTTTGGCGTCTTTCAAGAGTTTGACGATTTTTTTCGCCAGTTCGGACTCAATGCCGCTTTTGATTTTCAGTTCCTGCTTCACCTTGTTGCCGGAGATTTTTTGCACCGGCTGCTGGTCAAGGCGCTTGACGCTGTCTTTTTCCTTTTTTTCCAGCGCGGGAAAGAGCAAATCCTTGATCTGGTCAAGCTGAAAATCAGAGTCGCCAGTGAGGGTGATGGTCTTGTTTTTTTCGTCCAGCTCGGCTTTGGCCGCCGTACCCTTGAAGTCGTAGCGGTTGTCGATCTGCCGCGCCGCCACGTCGACGGCGTTTTTGAGCGCCACCATGTCGGCTTCGGAAGTGAAATCAAAAGAGGGCATGAGGTTTCCTTTCAGGGAGTTGCGGGGTCAATGGATTCTGGCAGGATAGGGGCTGAGGCTGTTTTTGTCGCCCGCATTTCTTTCAGTTGGCGGCGCAGAAGGTGGTTGTCTGCCATGAGCGCCCACATAACTACGATAAGCAGGGGCGACAAACTCACTTCCTCAACGTAACGAAAAAATGCCCAGGAGAGGAAGACGCAAAGCAGACCGGACAAAAGTAGCAAAATCTGGTCTTTGCGGCGTAAACGATGGTTGCTTGCCACGAACCCCCAAAAGGTCACGAAAAACAGGATCGAAAGACTTGGGCCACCAACGTAATGAAAAAATGCCCAAGCGAGGAAGGCGCAAAACAGGCCGCACAAAAGCAGCAAAATCTGGTCTTTGATGTCCGTTTTTGGGTTCTTCATGCCGCCGCTTCCTTGCCGCCGTTCAGCCGTAATAACAGACGTAATGATACGGCGCGTCCGTCACTTCAATCTCAAAGCTGGAATCGCCGGGGACGTTGAAGGACTCGCCCGCGCCGTAGGTTTTCCACGCACTCTCGCCTTTCAGACGCACGCGACAGGCTCCGGCGACGGTTTCCATCACTTCTGGCGCGCCGGTGTTGAAGGTGAGGCTCGCGGGCAGAATCACGCCAATGGTTTTTTTGGAACCGTCGGCAAACAGCACCGTGTGGCTGACGCATTTGCCGTCAAAATAGACATTGCCCGCCTTCAGAACGCTGACATTGTGGAAGGCGTCGTTGCTTGCATTGGTTTCAGACATCAAGTTCCCCAGAATTTTTGCAAAATGTTTTTGGCGACAAAACCGACCATGCCGAAGGCAAGGACAAAAAACAGCACCAAGGTGCCGGTTTTGCCCGCCTTCGACTTCCAGGCGATTTCGCCGATGATGAACAGCATGAAGAGCATGAACGCGCCAATGCCCCAGGTCATGCCAAATTCCGAAATCTGCGCTTCGGTCAGGCCAAACAGAGTCCCCTCCGCCATGCTTTACTTCCTGCGTGCCGCCAGTTGCGCGGCAATCCGCAATCTGAGCGCGTTGAGCTTGATGAAGCCCGCCGCGTCCTTCTGGTCGTAAGCGCCGGCGTCGTCCTCAAAGGTGGCGATGGTCGAATCAAAGAGCGAATCGCTGGCCGAATCGCGTCCCGCCACGATGACATTGCCCTTGTAGAGTTTCAGCCGCACCGTGCCGTTCACGGTCTGTTGCGTGTGGTCGATCAGGGCTTGCAGGGCGAGGCGTTCGGGACTCCACCAGTAACCGTTGTAAATGATGCTGGCGTAGCGGGGCATTAAATCGTCTTTCAGATGCGCCACTTCGCGGTCGAGGGTGATGGATTCGATGGCGCGGTGCGCCTTCAGCAAAATCGTGCCGCCGGGGGTTTCGTAGCAACCCCGCGACTTCATGCCAACGTAGCGGTTTTCCACCAGATCCAGCCGCCCGATGCCGTGTTTGCCACCCAGCGTGTTCAGCTTCGCCAGCAATTCATGCGCGGGCAATTTCTGGCCGTTGATGGCCACGAGATCGCCCCGGACGAATTCGAGGTCAAGATATTCGGCGGCGTCCGGCGCTTTTTCCGGTGAGACCGTCCATCGCCACATGTCCTCTTCGGCCTCCGCCGCCGGGTTTTCCAGATGGCGGCCTTCGTAGGAAATGTGCAACAGATTGGCGTCCATCGAATAGGGCGA
>JAITNI010000282.1 GCA_031290535.1 Zoogloeaceae bacterium | reverse complement strand
CCTCGCTCTGGATGCGGTTGATGGCGCGTTGCACGTCGGCGTCAAAATCCTGCACGCCGACGCTCATGCGATTGAAGCCCAGTTCGCCCAGCAAGGCCACGGTGGCGTCATCGACCTTGCGCGGGTCGACTTCGATGGAAAATTCGCCGCCGTCTAGGAGTTTGAAATGCCGCCGGGTGACTTCCATCAACTGCCGCATTTCCTCATGCGAGAGGAAGGTGGGCGTGCCGCCCCCCCAGTGCAACTGGACGACTTCGTGCGCGCCGTCCAGAAATTCGCTTTGCAGGGCAACCTCGCGGGCGAGGTATTTCAGGTACTTGGCGCTGCGCCCGTGATCCTTGGTGATGATCTTGTTACAGGCGCAGTAGTAGCAGATGGTGTTGCAAAAGGGGATGTGGAAGTATAATGAGAGCGGTCTGCTGATTCCGCCGATGTTGCGCTTGCCCAGCCACAGACGCGCCGCCTCGGCGTTGAACGCCTCCACAAAACGATCCGCTGTGGGATACGATGTGTAGCGCGGGCCATTGACATCAAAGCGACGAATAATCTCTGGGTCAAAAACCAGATTTGTAGTAGTAAAATTCATTGAACTGCACAACTTTCAGAGTGAAGTGAATTATGTTTGCAGGCTGCAAATCGGCGTTTGACCTAGATCAAGCCCCCCAACGGCGCTACAACCAGGAAAACGAATGCCCCTCCGAACTGACAAGGAAATTTCTCTCGCGGTCATCAAAACCGCGTGTTCAAGCTGCAACCTGCGCGAGCTTTGTCTGCCCTTTGGCCTGTCTGAAGACGAGATGACCCGTCTGGACAAACTCATCAATGTCAGAAAACGCATCAAGCGCAACGAGCATCTCTACCAGGCGGGACAGCCTTTCGAGTTCATCTACGCGATTCGTTCCGGTTTTTTCAAGACAGACGTGTTGCTGGAAGATGGTCGCGATCAGGTGACAGGCTTTCAGATGGCGGGCGAACTGCTGGGGCTGGACGGCATCGGCACCGAGGCGCATTCCTGCAACGCCGTCGCGCTCGAAGACAGCGAAGTCTGCTACATCCCCTTTGCGCGGCTGGAAAAACTCTCGCGTGAAGTCCAGACCTTGCAACGGCATTTTCACAAGGTGATGAGCCGCGAAATCGTGCGCGATCACGGCGTCATGATGCTCCTCGGTACCATGCGGGCAGAGGAGCGGCTGGCGGCTTTTTTGCTCAACCTTTCGCAGCGATTTACAGCACGCGGTTTTTCGCACGCTGAATTCAACCTGCGGATGACGCGGGAAGAAATCGGCAGTTATCTGGGCCTGAAGCTGGAAACCGTCTCGCGCGCCTTCTCGCATTTTCAGGAAGCGGGGCTGATTTCGGTGCAGCAAAAACACATCCACATTCTCAACATCCCCGGTTTGAAAGAAATCATGAACAGCCATCAGCCGCCCCTGAGCGCGGTGCGGGCGGGAGGGGCGTAGGCGATTGCAGGCTGAGTGTGGACTGGAATGTGGGTGGCCTTGCCGCTGAAATGCCGCGCCGCTCTGCCATGCTAGAATGCGCCTCCTTTTTTCTTTGGAAACGCTGAACCACTCCCAACCGTTCGGGCTGAGGTAGTTGTTGCCCTTGTTTTTGCTGGGAATGCCCAACGACCAGGCTCAGGGCGAACGGGATTGTTCAAAGTTTTTCTTTGGGTTGCCGGTTGCCAAACGCGTCGGGCACCGGTTTTTTTGTCAAGGGTTTTCCCGCATGTCTTCTCCTTCCCGTATTGTCATTGCTTCCCGCGAATCCCGTCTGGCCTTGTGGCAGGCCGAGCATGTTCAGGCGCGGCTGGCTGTCCGTTATCCCGAAACCGAAGTGGTTATTCTGGGCATGACCACGCAGGGCGACCAGATTCTTGATCGGCCTTTGGCGCAGATTGGCGGCAAGGGGCTGTTCATCAAGGAACTGGAAGCCGCCATGCTGGAAGGGCGCGCCGATCTGGCCGTGCACTCGATGAAGGACGTGCCGATGGAGATGCCCGCAGGTTTTGCGCTGGCGGCGATTTCCGGGCGTGAAACGCCCTTTGATGCCTTCGTCTCCAACCGGTTCGCGCATCTGGACGCCCTGCCTGCCGGAGCCATCGTCGGCACGTCCAGCCTGCGCCGCGAGAGCCTCTTGCGCCGCCGCTATCCGCATCTGACCATCAAAAGCCTGCGCGGCAATCTGGACAGCCGCCTGCGTAAGCTGGACGAGGGGCAATACGACGCCATCATTTTGGCGGCGGCGGGTCTGATTCGGCTCGATTTGCAGACGCGCATTCGCGCCCTGTTGCCGCCGGAAGCCTTTTTGCCTGCGCCCGGTCAGGGCGCGCTGGGGATTGAGGTTTTGAGCGCGCGGCGCGACGCGGCGCAGTGGGTGGCGGCCTTGAACGACCCCCAGACCGCCGCCTGTGTGGAGGCGGAACGCGCTTTTTCCCGCGCGCTGGGCGGCTCCTGCCAGATTCCTCTGGGCGGCTACGCCGTGCTGGAAAAGGGGCAACTCTGGCTGCGCGGCTTTGTCGCCAGCGTCGATGGGCAGCAGTTTATTGAAGGCGAATGCCGGGGCGAGCCTGCCGCAGCGCAAGCCTTGGGGCAACAGCTTGCCGAGTCCCTGCGAGCCAAAGGGGCGTCCGTCATTCTGGCGTCACTGGCGGATACAAAAGCACCATGACGCAGGCCGCGCTGCCGCTGGCCGGTCGCCGTATTGTCGTTACTCGCCCCAGAGCGCAGGCGGACGCGCTGGCGGCGGGCATTCGCGCCCAGGGCGGCGAAGCGTTCCTGTTTCCCCTGCTGGAAATCGCCCCGCCCGAAAATCCTGCGCCACTCATTGAGGCGGCCAGGGCGCTGGCGGGTTATGCCTGTGCGATTTTTGTCAGCCCCAATGCGGCGCGTTACGCCCTGCCGGTCTTGCTGGCACAGGGGGCGTGGCCGGAGTGCGTCCGCGCTTTTGCTGTGGGGCCGGGAACAGCGCAGGTTTTGCAGGCGGCGGGGATTTTTACGCGGGCGCCGTCCGGGGGGTTCGATTCCGAGCACTTGCTGGCCTTGCCGGAACTGGCGACGGAACAGGTGGCCGGTCAGCAGATCGCCCTGTTGCGCGGCAATGGCGGGCGGGAATTGCTGAGGGAGACGCTGGCGGCGCGGGGCGCGACGGTGACGCCCATTGCCTGCTACCAACGGTTTGGCCCCCATCCAGACGCGCCCCAAACGGCGGATTTCCTCAAGCGGCTGGCGGCGGGGCAGGTGGCGGCGCTGACGCTCTCCTCCAGCGAGGCGCTGGCCTATTTGCTCAATTTGCAACAAACGGTGGCGTTTTTGGACAATTTGCGCGCTTTGCCGCTCTTCGCGCCGCATCCGCGCATTGCGGAAAAAGCAACAAGTGCCGGTTTTCGGCGCGTAATCCGCACGGCGGCGAGCGATGAAGGCTTGCTGGCCGGGTTGTGCGCTTATAATTGGTCGCCATCATGAACGAGAATTCACAACTCCCCCAACCCGATGCCGCCCCCCGGCGGGCTTTCTGGCGACGTCCCTGGTTCTGGCTTGGACTGGTCGTGCTGGGACTGGCCGCCTGGCAGTGGTGGGCGGCGCAAACGCGGCTGGAAAAATCCCGGCAGGAATTGACCCGGCGGCTGGCCGAGAGTGAAAAGGCCGCCCGCGACAGCCAGCTTTTGTTGAGTCGGGCGATGGCGCAGACGGAGGCGCTGCAACAAAAATACGGCGCGCTGGCCGCCAAGATGGAAGAATTTCAGGGCGAGGCCGAAGCCTTGCGCGGTCTGTATCAGGAAGCCGCCCTGACCCGTGACGACGCGCTGCTGGCGGAAGTGGAGCAAAACATCAAT
>JAITNI010000280.1 GCA_031290535.1 Zoogloeaceae bacterium | reverse complement strand
TGGCGCAGCGCCTGACCGAGCAGGGTCAGGCGGCGTGCCGGCATGTCGCCGATCAGGCCAGCGAGGTCGGCCTCCGCGTCCCATTCCAGATGGCGGAACACAAAATTCAGGGTTTCGGCAAAATCCACGTTGCCGCTGATCTGGGTTTGCTGCATGACCAGACTGGCGTCGCGCAGCAACAACAGGGGCGTATCTGGCGGCAGGGTGATGTGAACAGCGGCGGCGTCAACCGCCTCCCCGGCAGCGTCGGTGGCGAACAGGCCGGTTTCCATCAGGACAAAGCCCAGCCGCACCGGGCCGATTTCCAGCCGCAGGCGTTGCCCGGCAAAGGGCAAAAGGCGCAGCCGCGCCCATTCGGCGGCGGCGAGCAGGTGATTGATAGCCAGAACCAGAGGCGCGGCGGCAAACATGGCGCACCTGCCCTAGACCTTGTACGCCCGGTGCAACGCGACCACACCCAGGCTGAGGTTGAAATATTCCACTTTTTCCAGCCCCACGGCCTCCATCATGCCCTTCAGGGTTTCCTGATCGGGGTGCACGCGGATGGATTCCGCCAGATATTGATAGCTGTCGGCATCCTCCGTCACCAGTTGCCCAATCCGGGGGATGACCTTGAAGGAATAGAAATCGTAGAGGGGCGAGAGCGGCTTCCAGACACGCGAAAATTCCAGCACCAGCAGGCGTCCGCCGGGTTTCAACACCCGATACATTTCGGCGAGCGCTTGCTCCTTATGGGTCATGTTGCGAAGGCCAAACGCCACGCTGACGCAATCGAAGCTGTTGTCCCGAAAGGGGATGAATTCGGCATTGCACTGGGCGGCGGGAACCGGATGCCCCTTGTCCAGCAGCCGGTCACGGCCCCGGTTCAGCATGGCGTTGTTGATGTCGGTCAGTGCCACCAGTCCGGTCTTGCCAACTTTTTTGGCAAACGCCAGAGCAAGATCGCCCGTGCCGCCCGCGATGTCGAGCACTCTGGAACCAGCGCGCACGCCGCTCTGGGCAATGGCAAACCGCTTCCACAGGCGATGCAGTCCGGCGGACATGAGATCGTTCATCAAATCGTAACGGCTGGCGACGGAATCAAAAACCTCCGCCACCCGCCCCGCCTTCTCGCCTTCGCTGACGGTCTGAAAACCAAAATGGGTCGTGTTGTCGCTCATGACTGATGCCTTTTTTCAGGAAGGGCATCAGTTTACCGCAGTTCCGGCGGGAACCCCAATGCCGCAATTTTCTCCGTTTCGATCACGAAATAGCCGTCTGGACAATCGTTTTTCGCGCCGGGGCGGAAAAAGGGGAAAATCAGGAAATATCTTGTGTGCAGACTTCCATGCAAGTCATGGAAAGGGGATGGTGGACCGAAAGGGGATCGAACCCTCGACCTCCGCATTGCGAACGCGGCGCTCTCCCAGCTGAGCTATCGGCCCTGAAATCTGACTGTGTCTGAAAATCAGGAGGGCGATTATAGGCTGGACTGGATTTTGTCTCAACTGTTCTCTGCATGTTCAGGCCAAAAGAACGCGCAAGATGGCAAACGTCCCGCACCATCCGGGGGCAGAACAGGCAAAAAACACATCACGTCGCCGCACGGTAAGGCGTCGGGTCGGGAAGTCCGGCGGCAACAAAGCCTGCACGGCGCAGGCGGCAGGAATCGCAGACGCCGCAAGCCTGACCCGCTTCATCGGCCTGATAGCAGGAGACCGTGAGGCGGTAATCCACGCCCAGCGCATGTCCTCGCTGGATGATTTGGGCTTTGGAGAGGAACATCAGCGGCGTGTGCAGGGAGAGTTTGCCGCCTTCGACGCCTGCTTTGGTCGCCAGATTGGCCATACGCTCGAAAGCGGCGATGTATTCCGGGCGGCAATCCGGGTAGCCGGAATAATCGACGGCATTGACGCCCACAAAAATGTCGCGGCTGCCCAGCACCTCGGCCCAGGCCAGCGCCAGCGACAGCATGATGGTGTTGCGGGCGGGCACATAGGTAATGGGAATGCCGGGCTGCACGCCTGCGACCGGCACGTCAAGGCGGCGATCCGTGAGGGCGGAACCGCCAAACTGGGCGAGGTCAAGGCGCAAAACGCGGTGTTCATCCGCGCCCAGCGCCGCCGCGACCCGCGCCGCCGCCTGCAATTCGGCGCGATGGCGCTGACCGTAATCAAAGGAAAGGCAATAGGCGGCAAAGCCCTCCTGTTTTGCAATGGAAAGACAAGTGGCGGAATCCAGCCCGCCCGAGAGAAGAATAACGGCTTTTGCTTGCATGATGGGGGCGAACTATAGCGCGTTTGGCGCGGCGCGAAAACCGGAATCTGGGCCGACCTTGAACGCATTTCCTGAATAACTGTTCTCAAAAATAGTCTTGCGCTTCCCAGTGGGAAAGGAACGGCTGGAGCCGTTTGATTATTTACGGGAATGACGATACATCGCTGAAATGTGCAGCGCCATCCGCGTATTGGTGGTAGTCAGGGCGGCGAGTTCCGCTTCTGTCATGCCGCGCAAGGCGGCCAGTTCACGGGCGATGGCAGGGATTTCCGCCGGGGTGTTCCGCTGGCCGGAACGCCATCTTGGGGGAATATCGGGCGCGTCGGTTTCCAGCACCAGACTCTCAGCAGGCAGTTCTTCTGCCAGACGGCGGATGCGCGTGCTGCCCGGATAGGTCAGCGCGCCGCCAAAGCCAAGCCGAAAGCCCAGCCCGATCAGCATGTCCGCCTGCTGACGGCTGCCATTGAAAGCGTGGGCAATGCCCCCTTTGACCCGGATGCGGCGCAGGTGTTTGAGCAGCAAGTCAAGGGCGCGACGACCATGCAGCACGACGGGAAGATCGAATTCCTGCGCCAGTTCAAGTTGCGCGGCGAAGAAAAATTCCTGCCGTGCAAAATCCACGTTCGGCACATACGCATCCAGCCCGATTTCCCCCAGCGCCACGGGACGATGCCGCATGAGGTAATCCGCCAGTGCCGCCAAATCCGCTTCCTGCGCGGCCATGACATACAGGGGATGAATGCCGTAAGCAGGCAGGCAACCGGGATAGCGGGCGCAACAGGCCGTGACGGCGGCGCAGTTGGAGAGGCAAACGGCGGGAACGAGCGCCTCTGCCACTCCCGCCGCCCGCGCCGCCTGCCAGACCGCGTCACGGTCGGCGTCAAATTCCGGGGCGTCCAGATGACAATGGCTGTCAATCCACATCGGCGTTTTCATAGAGCGATTCCCACAATCATTCATCCACCCGTTCACCCTGAAGCTCTGTCGAAGGGCGTGGTTCGACAAGCGCACCATGCGCGGAAAGGCTCACCACGAACGGAAAATTGTGGGAATCGCTATAATCAGGGCAAGATTGAAAATTGTAGCGGAAAGCCGCCGTGTCTGCCGAACAAAGCCGCAATCCATCTGCTTCCCCTAACGCCCCTACCAGAACTTTCTCACCCAGCTTTTCGTCATACCCAGTTGCAGGAGCGCCGGCACGTATTCGGCATCGCTTTCCTGAATATGGCGGATGAGCCAGTAACGCAGCAGGTCAAACAAATCATGGGCGATGGCGTGATGGCCTTGCCGAAATTTGTATTCCACGTTTTGTACCTTTTCCACGAACCGGTCATGCTGCGCC
>JAITNI010000259.1 GCA_031290535.1 Zoogloeaceae bacterium | reverse complement strand
GCGGCGTTGCGCCGCACCACGCGGGACGAGCCGGATTACGACCGGCTGATGCGCTTTCGCCTTGATCTGCTGCGCGAACACCGCCTGGGTCTGCCTGACATTCAGAAGGTGATCGCCGAAATGGGGCCGATGCCGGGGGCGCGGGCATTTGTGGACGGCTTGCGCGAAGATTATCAGCTCGTCATCCTCTCCGACACCTTTTATGAATTCGCCCATCCCCTGATGCGCCAACTGGGCTGGCCGACCCTGTTCTGTCACAGTCTGGAAACCGACGCGGCGGGCGTCGTGACGAACTATCACCTGCGAATGCCGAACCAGAAACAGGAGGCGGTCAAGCGTTTCAGGGAACTCAATTTCAAAGTTGTGGCCGCCGGGGATTCCTACAACGACACGGCCATGTTAAAGGAGGCGCACGGCGGCATCCTGTTTTGCCCGCCCGAAAATGTAATCCGGGAATTCCCGCACTTCCCCGTCACGCAGGACTACGCCACCCTGCGCCACGAAATCGACGCCGCCTTTGCCCGCTGCGCCTAGGAAATTGGCGCAGGGGAGGGCGAAAACCCGTGTCTCTCCCCGGCGCTCCCCAAAGCACATCAAATTCAACGCCTGTTTTTCTCGCCTGCCGCGCCCATGCCTGCCGCCATTGCCTACACGCTTTGTCCCCGCTTTCCCGAAGCGCATTTGTTTGAAGTCACCTGCCGGGTCGAACAGCCTGATCCGGCGGGGCAGGTGTTTTTGTTGCCGGTCTGGATTCCCGGCAGCTATCTGATTCGGGAATTCGCCCGACACATTGTCGCCATTGAGGCCGAGGCCATCGGGCGCGACGGCAAGGTGAAGCCGCTCAGGCTGGAAAAGCGCGACAAGGCAAGCTGGCAGGCCGCGCCGTGCGGGGGGCCGCTCCTGTTGCGCTATCAGGTCTATGCCTGGGATTTGTCGGTGCGCGGCGCGCATCTGGATACGCATCATGCGTTTTGCAATGGCAGCAGCGTGTTTTTGCGACCGCTGCGGCGGGAAGATGCGCCGTGCCGCGTGACCATTCTGCCGCCGCCCGGCGCGGCGTATCAGGATTGGCGGCTGGCGACGTCCCTGCCCCGCGACGGCGCGCCGCACTGGGGCTTTGGCGCTTATCGGGCGGAGCATTACGAAGACCTGATCGACCATCCGCTCGAAATGGGGCGTTTTGTCCGGCTGACGTTTGAGGTGCAGGGCGTACCGCACCATCTGGTGCTCACCGGCCAGACCGAGGTCAATGAAGCCCGCCTGAAGCGCGATCTGACCGCCATTTGCGGTTGGCAGATGGATTTGTTCGGCTCTCCCCCGCTTACCGACCCCTATCTGTTTCTGGTCATGGCGGTCGGTTCCGGCTATGGCGGGCTGGAACATCGCAATGCCACTGCCCTGATTTGCGAGCGCGCCGACCTGCCCGCTCCGGGTCTCGCCGACGATGCCCGCCCGGAGGGGTATATCCGCTTTCTCGGCCTGTGCAGCCACGAATATTTCCATCGCTGGCATGTCAAGCGCATCCGTCCGGTCGCGTTCATGGGACAGGACTGGCAGCGCGAAAGCTATACCCGTCTGTTGTGGCTGTTCGAGGGGTTTACGTCCTATTACGACGATTTGTGCCTCGTGCGTGCCGGGGTCATTGCTGAGGCCGACTATCTGCGCTTGTTGGAAAAAACGCTCACCCAGGTGCAAAAAGCGCCGGGACGCCACGCGCAAAGTCTGGCGGAATCCTCGTTTGACGCCTGGATCAAATACTATCGCCCGGACGAAAACACGCCCAACGCCGTCGTCAGCTACTACGCCAAGGGCGCGTTGCTGGCGCTCTGTCTGGATTTGGCGTTGCGTGACCTTGATTCCGCCCAAACGGGCGATGCTCCCCGCAGTCTGGATGCGCTGATGCGCCGCCTGTGGCGGGAATACGGCGTCACGGGTCAGGGGCTGGATGAAAACGCCATTTTTGAACAGGTCGCCGAACAAGGCGGCGCGACGCTGGCCCGCTGGCTGAAAACGGCGGTGGAAAGCACGGCGGAACTCCCTCTTGCCCGCCGCCTCGCCCGTTTTGGCGTACATCTCATCTGGCAGGCCGACGGTACAACACCGTGGCTTGGCATCCGTCTGGCGGCAGAGGGGACAGAAGCCAGACTCGCCTACGTGCGCTCCGGCGCTCCCGCCGAACAGGCGGGACTGGCAGCGGGGGATGTCCTCGTCGCCCTGCAAGGCCAGCGCGTCACCCGCCAGAATCTGGACGCCCTGCTCGCCAGTCTGCCGCCCGAAAAACCACTGGAATGCCATTATTTCCGTCAGGATTTGCTAGCCACCACGACGATCACCCCCACCAAACCGCCCGCCGAAACCGCCCAACTCAAACTCATGTCGGGCAACAGGGCGCGGGAAAAACGGCAGAAAAACTGGTTGGGAACGCCTGTGTTGGGCGAAGCGGAAAACAAGGCGCGCACATGAAACTCAACGCGGAACAAATGAAACCAGACAATTCCGAAGGCATTTTACCGGACAAAAGCGCCGTTCAGTCTGGCGCTTTTGTCCCAAAATCCGCCGCCGCCTTCCAGACGATGTGGCTCTCTTTTCTGGATTGCGCCGTGCGGTTCAGCATTTTGAGGAGCGG
>JAITNI010000236.1 GCA_031290535.1 Zoogloeaceae bacterium | reverse complement strand
TTACGATGGATGCCTCGACAAGCCCGGAGGGGATCACCAGAATCAAGGTGTGGCGCGAACGTCTGGCCGTCGCTTTGCCGACACGTCATCCCCTGCTCTCTTACGACAAGGTTCCTGTCCATGAACTTCAGCATTTTCCGCTGATTGCCTGGCACCCAGAAAAGTGCGCGGGCAATTACAGCAACACGCACCGATGGTTGTCGGGCAAACGAAATGCCCGAACGGTCAATATCGCAGAATATGTCTCCGGTCACGAGCAGATGATCCTGCTGGTTGCCGCAGGCTATGGCGTCGCTGTTGGAATGGAATCGCAATTTTCTGTTTTCAACTACCCACATGTGGTCATTCGACAGGTTGATGATGATGTGGAGGAGACTTGCACTTTTATGGTCATGCTCCAAAAGCATCCGAAAGGAGATCGGGGGATTGCATAAACCTGAAGAATCCGGCAGATCAGGCAGCGGGAATCGGAAGAGCAGTCATTGGTGATTTTTCCTGTTGGGAGAAGATGAGTTCTACATGGTGTAAAATCTCCCGCCAGCCCTTACAACACAAATCCAAATATGCCCACCGCCAAAGAAGCCCAGGCCAGAATCAAGATCAACAAGCTGCTTGAAGCCGCAGGCTGACGCTTTTTCGACGATGCCACGGGAAAGGCCAACGTCGCGCTGGAACCCAACGTCAAACTCACCCCGGACAAAATCGACGATCTGGGCGGGGATTTTGAAGCTGCCCGCAACGGTTTTGTCGACTTCCTGCTGCTGGATGAAAAAAACTTTCCGCTGCTGGTGCTGGAAGCCAAGTCTGAAGACAAAAATCCGCTGGTCGGCAAGGAGCAGGCGCGCAAATATGCAAAATCGCTCAACTGCCGCTTTGTGCTCCTCTCCAACGGCAATCTGCATTATTTCTGGGATTTGCAGCAGGGCAATCCACACATCATCACGGCCTTTCCCACGCCGGATTCGCTCAAAAGTTATCAGAAATTCGCGCCCAACCCGGAACGTCTTATTGTTGAGACGGCAGGGCGCGATTACATCGTCCACACCCAGTTTCCCGGTTATGAAAAAGAAGCGGGCTGGCTCAATCTGGACGAACGCGCCGCTTTTATCGCCAGGAACAAGCTCCGCTTTTTGCGCGATTACCAGAAACAGGCGCTGAACGCGATTCAGGACGCCGTGGGCGAAGGGCACACCCGCTTTCTGTTCGAGATGGCAACCGGCACGGGCAAAACCCTGACCGCCGCCGCCGTTATCAAGCTCTTTTTGCGGACGGGCAACGCCCGGCGCGTGCTGTTTCTGGTCGATCGGCTGGAACTGGAAGAACAGGCGGAAAAAGCCTTCCGGGATTACCTGAAAAACGACTATCACACGGTGATTTACAAGGAGCGCCGCGACGACTGGCGCAAGGCCGAAATTGTGGTCACCACCGTGCAATCACTGCTGTTCAACAACAAATACCGGCGACTGTTTTCGCCCACCGATTTCGATCTGGTGATTTCCGACGAAGCACACCGTTCCATTGGCGGCAATGCCCGCGCCGTCTTTGAGTATTTTGTGGGCTACAAGCTCGGCCTGACCGCGACCCCACGCGACTATCTGAAAAGTTTCGATCGCGCCAAATCCGCCACCCGTGCCCCCCGCGAGGCAGAGCGCCGCCTGCTGCTCGACACCTACCGCACCTTCGGCTGCGAATCCGGGCAGCCGACTTTTCGCTATTCGCTGGTGGATGGCGTCAAGGAGGGGTTTCTCATCAATCCGCTGGTGGTGGATGCGCGTACCGACATCACGACCGAACTGCTGTCCGCAAAAGGCTACGCCGCCCTGTCCGCCCATGCGGAAGGGGAAGAAGAAGAACAAAGCTTCATTTCCCGCGACTTCGAGAAAAAGTTTTTCTCGAACGCCACCAATCGCGTATTCTGCGAAACCTTCATCAAGCATGGCCTGATCGACCCGGTGACGCATGAATTCGGCAAGGGGCTGGTGTTCGCCGTCAGCCAGAATCATGCCGCCAAACTCACCCAGATTCTGAACGAGATTGCCGACAAACGCTGGCCTGGCAAATATCAGTCCGATTTCGCGGTGCAGGTCACCTCCAATGTCGCCAACGCGCAGCAGCACACGCTCAACTTCACCCACAACAAACTTCTGGGCGCGGCCAACTTCAATCCGCTTTACAGAACCAGCAAGGCACGGGTATGCGTCACCGTCGGCATGATGACCACGGGTTACGACTGTCCCGACATTCTCAATCTTGCGCTGGCGCGTCCGGTGTTTTCGCCTTCGGACTTTGTGCAGATCAAGGGGCGCGGCACCCGCAAGCACAACTTTCTTGACTTTCTTGAGCAACTCTTTGACGAGGCGCAAAAGCCCCTGATTGCCGAGCCGGAAAAATCGCGCTTCAAGTTTTTCGACTTTTTCGCCAACTGCGAATATTTCGAGGAAACCTTCAATTACGACGAAGTGCTTGCACTCCCCAAAGGCGGCAGTGGCGGAGAGGGGCCGCAGCCACCTCCCAGTGATCGGTACGAATACACGGGCATGGATACCATCCGCCCCCTTGTCGAGCAGCAAATCGGCGATGAGGGGATGAAAGTCGACCGCATGTTTTTCGAGAAATTCGAGGCTCAGGCCAAGGCCGATTCCACCCTGCAACAACAGGTGGAAAACGAACAATGGGAGGCCGCCCTTGAGCATGTGGCAAACCACCTGTTTGAAAAACCAAGCGAATATTTCAATCTGGAAAAACTTCGCCGCGCCGCAGGCGTGGATCGCCGCCTTTCCCTCAAGGAAATCCTGCAAAAGATTTTCGGCCTGATTCCCTTTTTCAAAAGCCGGGATGAAGTGCTGGAAGACGAATTTCAGGACTTCCTGCTTGCAAATCAGAGTAAGCTCGCCGCCGATCAGGGCGCTGCCGTGCTTGCCATGAAATACTTCTTCAAGACTTACGCCACTGATGCCGCGCTCCGCGCCATTATTGACGATGGGCGGTTTACCGAACTCAGCGTCAACCCCGGTTTTGGCACCCATGATCTTACCGCCGTTCCTTCCGAATGGCGCGAGCGTATTCCAGAATACGTCAAGGACTACGTGCCGCTGAACCAGTTCATGTGAGTTTGGATAATACGCAACCGCCGCAACTTTTTCCCTCTCCCCCACCCCCTCTCCCGCAAGCGGGCGAGGGGAGTTAACCCCCAGGAATAACCCCCATGCTGGACGCAGACACCAAACGCCGTATTGACTCCTGCCGCGACATTCTTGTCGGCAAGGTGCCCGACCCCAAGAGCCAGGTGGAACAGATCACCATTGCGCTGATCTACAAATTCATGGATGACATGGACGCCTTCTCGGAAGAACTCGGCGGCAGGCGCAGTTTTTTTGCCAACGGCTTTGAAAAATACGGCTGGAGCAAGCTGCTCTCGCCCGGCATGGGTGGGCAGGAGACGCTGAATCTGTATGCCGAAGCTATCGGCAAAATGACCGAAAACACTCACCTGCCCGCGCTCTTCCGCGACATTTTCAAGAATGCCTATCTGCCCTACCGCGACCCGGAAACGCTGAAAGCCTTTCTCAAGGAAATCGACTTTTTCAGCTACGACCATTCCGAAAAACTGGGCGATGCGTTTGAATATCTGCTCTCCGTCCTCGGCAGCCAGGGTGACGCGGGACAATTCCGCA
This sequence comes from Zoogloeaceae bacterium, assembly GCA_031290535.1. GTDB lineage: Bacteria > Pseudomonadota > Gammaproteobacteria > Burkholderiales > Rhodocyclaceae > Azovibrio. The sequence goes on along the minus strand of JAITNI010000236.1, from coordinate 535 downwards.
CCCCGCGCCATATCATTGATTTCATGGTGCGCGTCATCAATCCGCAAAAGCACGAACACATTCTTGACCCGGCCTGCGGTACGGCAGGCTTTCTGATTTCGGCGTGGAAACACATTCTGGCGCAAAACAGCCAGACCCGCCCCGGCGACCTGCTCAAATCTGAAGAGCGCAGCCGCCTTGCCGCCAATATTCACGGCTACGACATTTCCCCGGACATGGTGCGTCTGTCGCTCGTCAACCTTTATCTGCATGGTTTTGCCGCGCCGCGTGTGGAGGAATACGACACGCTGACCGACCTCGCCAAATGGAACCAGTATTTTGACATCATTCTGGCGAATCCGCCCTTCATGTCGCCCAAGGGCGGCATCAAGCCCCACAAACTCTTTTCCATTCAGGCCAAGCGTTCTGAAGTGCTGTTTGTCGATTACATCCACGAACATTTAAGCCCGGATGGCCGCGCTGGCATTATTGTGCCCGAAGGCGTCATTTTCCAGAGCGGCACAGCCTATAAACAACTCCGCAAGCAACTCGTCGA
>JAITNI010000255.1 GCA_031290535.1 Zoogloeaceae bacterium | reverse complement strand
AGGAATGCGACCAGCCGTTATCGCCCGCCACGATGGTTTCCAGATCGCCTTGTCGTCCGGGGTAAGCTGGAGCAGGCCGTGATCCTGCAAGACGTTGAAGACTGCCGTGTTGCTGGCGGGCATGCCCTCGATACCCTGCGACAGCAAATGGGCGCGTATCCGACCAGCACATACTGATGTTCGGAAGCGGGGAATTGCTGCAAAAGACTTCAGCAAACATTGAATCCGCCGCAATGGCGTAAAAAACGCTTGAAATCGCGCACGTTTTCGACGGTGAAGAAATAATGGGCATTGGCATTAAAGGACGCTCAAACGTTATCACTACGACCGCCACCAACAGCTTGAAAACACCTGCACGACTTCATCCAGACTTACAACTTCGCCCGACGATTGAAAATACTCAATAGCCTGACGCCCTACGAATATCTTTGCAAAATCCGGGCAAGTGAGCCAACACGATTCATCATGAACCCGAGCCAGCAAAGGACGGTACTGAACAGATACGGATTGTTCCAACCTGAGGAGTAGATGTGGCATTTTGCCCGGGTTGTCGGAAAACTGACAAACCTCCCTTCTTGTGCGCCCTGCCCCTTGATTCTTCAGGATGGCACGGTTTTTGCGTCCCGTATAAAACCTTCCCGCCACGAGACTGAGACAACTACATGCAACCCGAACTGCGCCAACAACTCATCACCGGCCTGAAAGATGGCTCCATCGTGCCCTGTCTGGGGTACGACGTTCTGCGGGATGTTGTGGCGGTGGAAGGCGGGCAGCCCATCCCCGCCGACAGCCATTCCCTGATCGTCGCCCTGAACGGGGGCAAGCCCATGTCTCCCAAACTCATGTATGAATTTTCCCGCGCCGCCATGAATGTGGAATTGAAACGGGGGCGTCGGGTGGTGGACAATTTTCTTACCCGTACCTACGGCGAAACCGCATGGACACGCGCCAGCCTGCATGACTGGCTGAAAACCATTCGCCCGCCCTATGTGCTCGATCTCAATCGGGATACGCAATTGCAGGATTCCCATGCTGACCAGCCCCACACCCTGATTGTGGGCGTGGCGCGTATTGGCGGGTCGGATTATCGCTTCAAGCTGTTCGAGTTTCGGGAGGGGGCGTATGTGGAAATCGACCCGAATACGGCGAAGCCGGAATTGCCGATTATTTTCAAGCCGACCGGAACGCCAAAACCCAAGCCGCACTACATTGCCTCCGATGCCGATTATGTGGATTACATCACCGAACTCATGGGCGGTTTTGCGATTCCCGCTTTTCTGAAAACCTACCGCAAAGGGCGAAAATATCTGCTGTTGGGGCTGCCGCTCGACCGCGATACCGAACGGATGTTGTTGTCGGACATTTTCTACGACGCGGGCACACCTGCCGGTTGGGCGCTGGTGCCCCCCACCCGCGAAATCAGCGCCAAAGAGCGCAAGTTTTATCAGCGGCTGAATTTGGAGGTCATCAGCGCGGACTGGTCGGAATTGCTGAACGCAACGGCGGAATAAATTCGGCAATGGACAAAGCGCCCGCGCTGCTGTCAAAACCGGCCTGTTTGCCGATCAACCGCTGCAATGTGCCGGCGGCCATTCTGGGGAGCCTGGCTTTTCAGGAAAATCCGGTGCCGTTGGTGCTGGATGGCGTCCGGGAATTTCACCGCGACCTGTTCGCACGACTGGACGCCACGCCCTTGTCATCGCAGCGCAGCACGCTGTTTCAGGATTATGTCACCGTACATTTCCGGCTGGAACATCTGGAAGAAGCGGGACTGGTCGCGCGGGATACGGGCGGGCATCAGAAACAGCGCGCCAAGGCCAATTACATTCGCATGATTCGGGGATGGAATTTTGACGCGGACAGCCGGGAAGGCGCGGTGATGAAAGCCTGGGTGGAATCGCGTTTTGGCCTCACCCCCCGCTATCACGGCGAACCTTTGCGCGATTTTTCCGCCCCGGCCTATCAGCGTTATCTGGAAATGCGCGCTCAGGGTTTATATGGAACGAACGCGCTGGAAGCGCAACTGGATCTGGTATACACCTATTGCCAATATGAATTTTCCCGCCAGACCCCGGATTTGCGTCATCTTACGCTTTATCGTGGGGTCAATCATCTGGCCGGATTCGAGCGCTTGCCGGAAAACAATTCGCCTTCCGAAAAGCGGCGTACCCTGCTGTTGAATAACCTCAATTCTATAACCGGAACCCGCGAACGCGCCGATGAATTCGGGGACGCCATTCTGACCTTCAAGGTGCCCGTCGCCAAGATTTTCTTTCACTGCCGATTATTGTCCGGCATTTTGCAGGGCGAAGATGAATTTTTAACGATTGGCGGGCTTTATGAGGCGGACTATGCGTAGTTTCTGTCCATCAACTTTTCGGCCTGTTTTTGGCAACGTTGCGCGATCGCCGGGTTCAAAGCTTCTTGCCAACGCGGCGGAATTGCCGTCGCGCCATACCAGGCTCCCGCAATCATCCCGGCAATCGCGCCGGTGGTGTCGGCATCGCCGCCGCGATTGACCACGTCGATCAGGCAGGCTTCAAAACTGTCGGTGGCGAAAAATGCCTGAAAAACAGCAATCAGCGTTTCGACAATATAGCCGCTTGGGTTTTCCTGTTTTCGTGTTTTATCCCAGGCATATTGCGGAGTTTCGGCGGCCAGCGTTTGGGCG
>JAITNI010000152.1 GCA_031290535.1 Zoogloeaceae bacterium | reverse complement strand
GAAATCGTGGTGGAATCGCTCCTGATCCAGACTCAAACTCCGCTGGTCGCCTGGCATGTGTTCAGTTTTGCCGCTGAAGAGGCGGGATCGGAGGCGCTCCCCTATCTGGAATCCCTCTGGCAAGGCTGGCAGGCGCAGGGCTACCGGCTGGTATCGCTCGGCGAACTGGTCGCCGACCTTGACCGGGAAAGCCTGCCCTACGCCGAAATCCGGCGCGGCCACCTGCCCGAACGGAAAAAAACACTTTGCCTGCAATGGGAGGAATTCTGATGAGCGCGACGCCTTTCTGCTTTTTTGTCTTTCTGAACACGGGTCAAGCGCAATCCCCGCCATTCATGGCGGGGTCAGCGAGACAAAGCGTGAGGGGAAGCCAGAGGCTTCCCCTGAACCGTATCGAGGAATCCCCGGCCTTCAGGCCGGGGGGACTCAAAACAGACGCGCCTGCCTGAAAATTTGCCGCATGGCGGCGGAAGCGTTGCCTGACGCATGGCCTCCTGTCGCATTGCCTCTTGACCAAGCGAACCTCTCCCCATGACAATCCCCCTACCCCAACCGAAAAGGATTGCCAGATGTCCCGCCTCCCCATTGACGCGCCTGTCGCTGATTTCACCCTGCCTGCTGTCGGCGCTGTGGCCGATGGCGCGCCCTTTACCCTCTCTGCCCGGCGTGGCAAAATCGTGGCGCTGTATTTTTATCCCCGCGACAGTACCCCCGGCTGTACCACCGAAGCGCAACAGTTCCGCGATCTGTACCCGGAATTTTTGCAGGCGGGCGCGGAGGTGGTCGGCGTCTCCCGCGACAGCCTCAAGTCGCACGCGAATTTTCGCGCCAAACAGACTTTGCCCTTTCTTTTGCTCTCCGACCCGGAAGAAACGCTTTGCCAGCAGTTTGACGTCATCAAACAAAAAAACATGTACGGCAAAAGCGTGCGCGGCATTGAGCGCAGCACCTTCGTCATTGACGCCCACGGCATTTTGCGCCGCGAGTGGCGGGGCGTGAAAGTGCCGGGGCATGCCCAGGACGTGCTCAATTTCGTAAAATCCCTGTAATCTCTGCCTTTTCTGCCCTTTTTCGAGAACGTCTCCATGCCCAAAAAACCCTCCCGCAAAACCCTGGCGACCAAGATTTTTGTGCTCGACACCAATGTGCTGATGCACGACCCCAGCAGTCTTTTTCGCTTTGAGGAGCATGACGTGTTCCTCCCCATCCTGACGCTGGAGGAACTGGACAATCACAAAAAGGGCATGTCCGAAATTGCCCGCAACGCACGGCAGGTTTCCCGCGTACTGGACGACATGCTGGCGCTGGCCGAAGAGATTGACGAAGGCATCGCGCTGGACGGGCCGAGTCACCATCTGGCCAGCGGACGGCTCCTGTTGCAGACCGAGGCAATTGGCGCGGAACTCCCCCCGGCGCTGCCGACCTCGAAGTACGACAACCAGATTCTGGCGGTCGTCATCCACCTGCAACGCCGCTATCCCCGGCGGCAGGTGACGCTGGTGTCCAAGGACATCAACATGCGGATCAAGGCCCGTTCCCTCGGTCTGCCGGCGGAAGATTATTTCAATGACAAGGTGCTGGAAGATACCGACCTGCTCTATGCGGGCGGTCGCGCCCTGCCTGCCGATTTCTGGGACAAGCACGGTCAGGGCATGGAATCCTGGAAGAAGGACGGCAAGACGTATTACCGCGTCAGCGGCCCCTTGTGCCCGGATTTTCTGTTGAACGAATTTTTGTATCTGGAAGGCGAGCCGGAGTTTACCGTGCTCGTCCGCGAAGTGGCCGGGAAAAAGGCGGTGCTGGAAACGCTCACCGACTATTCCCACCCCAAGCACGCCGTGTGGGGCATCAGCGCCAGAAACCGCGAGCAGAATTTTGCCCTCAATCTGCTCATGAACCCGGACATTGATTTTGTGACCCTGCTCGGTCAGGCGGGCACCGGCAAGACCCTGCTCACGCTGGCGGCGGGACTCACGCAGACGCTGGAAGACAAGCGCTATGGAGAAATCATCATGACCCGCGTCACCGTGCCGGTGGGCGAGGACATTGGTTTTCTGCCCGGCAGCGAGGAAGAAAAAATGGCCCCCTGGATGGGCGCGCTGGAAGACAATCTGGAAGTCCTGACCCATTCCGACGACACGGCGGGCGCGTTTTCCGGCGACTGGAGCAAGGCCGCCACGCACGATCTGATGCGTGCCCGCATCAAGGTCAAGTCGCTGAATTTCATGCGCGGGCGCACTTTTTTGAACAAGTTCCTGATTCTTGACGAAGCGCAAAATCTGACGCCCAAGCAGATGAAAACCCTGATTACCCGCGCCGGCCCCGGCACCAAGGTGGTGTGCCTCGGCAACATCGCCCAGATCGACACGCCCTACCTCACGGAAGGCTCCTCCGGTCTCACCTATGTTGTTGACCGCTTCAAGGGCTGGCCGCACTCCGGCCACATCACCCTGCAACGCGGCGAACGCTCGCGTCTGGCCGACCATGCGGCGGAAATTCTGTAGGCATCTTGATTGACAGAAATCGCGCCTCCTGCGAATCGGTAGATCGCCGTTCCCATAATTTTCCGTTCATGGTAAGCCTGTCTTTCTTGTTCATGGTGAGTCCGTCTTTCCCGTTCATGGTGAGCCTGTCGAACCATGCCCAACGACCAGGCTTCAGGCCGAACGGGCGGAGGGATTATGATGGGAACCGCTATAATGCCTGCAATTTGTTTTCGGGCGATTGTTATCGTCGATTCCGCGCTTTCCTGCGCTCTGGAGAATCCCATTGAAACGCCGCGCCTTTCTTGTTGCCGCCAGCATCCTCCCGCTGTTTGTCGCGCCAAAAACCTTCGCCAAAAAGAAGGCCGCGCCCCCGAAAAAAGCGAAAAAACCGGCGGCGGGCAAGTCCGGCCCCAAACCGTCCACGCCGCCCCAGACCACGGCGAACAATTCCGTTCTGAAGGCGGCGCATCCGGGGTCTTCCGCCACGCGCCTGCCGCCGGTCAAAGCCCCCACGCTGCCAGCGCAATGGCAAACCTTCGCGGTTACAACCACCGTGCGCCTCTCCCCCTCGCAGGATCGCCAGCGCGTGTGGCTGCCCTTGCCCCTGAATCAGGATACGCTCTACCAGCGCAATCTGGGCTGCGCCTGGCAAGGCAATTTTGAGCAGGGGCGTCTGCGTCGCCTGCCGGATGGCGAGCTGGAAGCCTTTTATTGTGAATGGTCGCCCAACGTCGCGCCGCAACTGGAGATCACCGCCACGCTGGCGACTGCCGACCGGCAGTTTGATGTTTCCCGGCGCAGCTTGCCGCCAGAGCGGGACGATATTCTGAATCGCGCCCTGCAAAGCACACGCCAGATTCCCAATGCGGACGGGGCGTATGCGCTGGCGCTCAAAATCGTGGGCCGCATTGTCGACCCGGTAGCGCAGGCGCGCGCCCTGTTCGACTGGATTGTGGAACACGCGGGCTATGACGCGAGTCTGCCCGCCTGTGGTAATGGCGATGTGCGTCAGCAACTGGAAACACAGCGTTTTGGGGGGCGCTCCGCCGACATCAACGGCCTGTTTGTGGCGCTGTGCCGCGCCATCGGCATTCCAGCCCGACGGGTGTTCGGCCAACGCATCGCGCCCTCGCTCACCACGGACTGTCTGGGCATTCAGGCCGACGCGACCCACGCCGCGCATTGCCGCGCCGAATTTTACATTCCCGGTTATAGCTGGATTCCCGCCAATCCGAGCGATGTGTGCCGCGCCATCGCGCTGGAGAGCCTCTCCGCAGAAAACAGCAAACGGATGGCTCTACGCAGGATTTTGTTCGGGGTCTGGGAGATGAACTGGATGGCCTACAACACCAGCGAGGAGGTCTCCCTGCCCGATGGCCCCGCCTTGCCCTTCTTCACCTTCCCCTATCTGGAACGCGCGGAGGGCAATCTGGATGGCCGCAACCCGGAAGGGTTTGAGTACCGGATGGAAAGCCGGAGGATTGCCAGCGGCTAAAGGTAAAGGCAATTGCATGAATCTCTCTGTCATTGATTTCCCGTCGCCAAAGCCCTCTTTAGGGAAACTCTGCACAAGTTCCACCCGTTCGAGCCGAGCCTGTCGAAGCCCTTGTTTTTACAGGGAATGCCCTTCGACAGCGCTTCAGGGCGAACGGCCTTGTGCAGCGTTTTCCTAAAGGCCAAATCGCCGGGAAGCGCCGTTCAATACCGCGCTTCCATTGTCCCGCCCTGCGCCAGATTTTCAAAGCGGGTGTATTGGCCGAGGAAGGCCAGACGAACCGTGCCGGTGGGGCCGTTCCGCTGTTTGCCGATGATGATTTCGGCAATGCCTTTATCCTGGGTTTCGGGTTTGTAGTATTCCTCGCGGTAGAGCATCAAAATGACGTCCGCGTCCTGTTCGATGGCCCCGGATTCGCGCAGGTCGGACATCATCGGGCGTTTGTCGGTGCGTTCTTCCACCTTGCGGGAAAGCTGCGAGAGGGCGATGATGGGTACCGAGAGTTCTTTGGCCAGCGATTTGATGGAACGGGAAATTTCCGAGACTTCCGTCGCCCGGTTTTCGTTCTGGCGCGAGGAGGCCATGAGCTGAATGTAGTCGATGACGATTAGTCCCAGTTTGCCGCACTGGCGGTGCAGGCGGCGGGCGCGGGCGCGCAGGTCGACCGGGTTCAGGCCGCCGGTTTCGTCGATGTACAGAGGCGCTTCGTGCAGTTGGCCGAGGGCAAACGAGAGCTTGTTCCATTCCTCGTCGTTCAGGCGGCCCGTGCGTACCTTGTGGGAGTCCAGTCGGCCAATGGAGGCCATCATCCGCATGGCCAGCTGCGCGCCGCCCATTTCCATGGAAAAAATGCCGACTGGCAGCCCGGTCTGGGTCGCCACCTGTTCGGCGATATTGAGGGCGAAGGCGGTTTTCCCCATCGAGGGACGCCCGGCGACCACGATCAGGTCGCCGGGTTGCAGGCCGGAGGTTTTTTCGTCGAGATCGGCAAAACCGGTCGGCACGCCGGTGATGTCGGAGGGGTTGTCGCGGTCGTGCAATTCCTGCACCCGTTCCACCACCTGCGTGAGCAGCGGATTGATATGTACAAAGCCTTCGCTGGTGCGCGCGCCCTTTTCCGCAATTTCAAAAATCCGCGCTTCGGCTTCATCGAGCAGGGTTTTGGCGTCGCGCCCCAAGGGATTCAGGTCGTTGCCAGCGATGTCGTCCGCCACCGTGATGAGCTGGCGCAAAATGGCGCGTTCGCGCACGATTTCCGCATAGCGGCGAATATTGGCGGCGGAAGGCGTGTTGTTGGCGAGTTCGCCCAGATAGGCCAGCCCCCCCGTGTGCTCGGCCTCCCCGGCGGCATCCAGCGCCTCGGCGACGGTAACGGCGTCCGCCGGTTTGCCCTTTTCCAGCAGGCGGACAATCTGGCGATAGATGCGCCGGTGCTCGTCGCGGTAAAAATCGCTGTCGACCACCATGTCGCCGATGCGATCCCACGCCTCGTTATCCAGCAGCAGCCCGCCCAG
>JAITNI010000151.1 GCA_031290535.1 Zoogloeaceae bacterium | reverse complement strand
GAAATGATCGCCGCCATTTTGCGAACGGCCTATCACGACACAGCGGACAATGCCGTCATCCTTGCGCCGCAAGGCAATTTCAACAACGACATCGGCCTGCCGCTCACCTTGTTGAAGCTCGCCGCAAAACACCGGGCGGCGGTGGTGGAACTGGGCATGAATCATCCCGGCGAGATTGCCGCGCTGACCCGCCTTGCCGCGCCCACGGTGGCGCTGGTCACCAACGCGCAACGCGCCCATCTGGAAGGCATGGGCGATCTGGAAGCGGTGGCGCGGGAAAAAGGCAGTATTTACGCAGGGCTGCAAGCCGACGGCGTTGCCCTCGTCAATGACGAGGACGCCTACGCCGGTCTCTGGCGCGCTCAAAATGCCGGACGCCGGGTGATCGGTTTTGGCCTGACGGCGGCGAGCGATATTTTTGGCGTCGCGCAACTGCACGGACTGGAAACGCGCCTGACGCTCCACACGCCGCAGGGTCAGGCGGACATCGCGCTGTCTGCGCCGGGGCGGCACAACGTCATGAACGCGCTGGCCGCCGCCGCCGCCGCCTTCGCGCTTGGGCTGCCGCTGCAAACCATCGCCGCCGGTCTGGAAAATTTCAGGGGCGTCAAGGGACGCCTGCAACGCCTGTCCGGCTCCAATGGCGCGGATATTCTCGATGACACCTACAACGCCAACCCGGATTCCGTGCGGGCGGGCATTGCCGTGCTGGCCGCCACCGTCGGACGCAAGATTCTGGTGCTGGGCGACATGGGCGAAATTGGCGCGGGTAGCCTGCAATATCACGACGAAATCGGCGGCTACGCCAAAAGCATGGGCATTGACGCGCTCTATGCGCTGGGGGACGCCAGCCAACAGGCGGCGCGCAATTTTGGCGCGGGCGGCAGCAGTTTTTCCACGCCGGAGGATCTCCTCAAGGCGCTGCAAGGCGAAGCGCTCCATCCCGGCGATACGCTGCTCATCAAAGGCTCGCGCTTCATGAAAATGGAGCGCATCGTTCAGGCGCTGGTTTCACCCTCACAGGAAGGAGAACCCTGATGTTGCTCTGGCTGACGCAATGGCTGGCGCAGGAGGTGCGGGCCTTCAATGTTTTCAATTACCTCACCCTGCGGACGGTGCTGGCGGCGATGACGTCGCTTTTTTTCTCGCTTGCGCTGGGGCCAAGGGTGATTCGCTGGCTGGCGGCCAAAAAGATTGGTCAGGCCGTGCGGATGGACGGCCCGCAAACGCACCTCACCAAATCCGGTACGCCGACGATGGGCGGGGTGCTGATTCTGATCGCCATTGCGCTGACCACCCTGCTATGGGGCAATCTGGGCAATCGCTACGTGTGGACGGTGCTCATTGTGACGCTGGGCTTTGGCATCATCGGCTGGTATGACGACTGGAAAAAAGTGGTCTACCGCGACCCCAATGGGCTGGCGAGTCGCTGGAAGTTTTTCTGGCAATCGGTACTGGGTCTGGGGGCGGCGCTCTTTATCGCCTTTTCCACCGACACGCCCGCGCAAACCGCCGCGCAGACGGAACTGATCGTGCCCTTTTTCAAGAGCATCGTCTATCCCCTGGGCATCTGGGGCTTTGTGCTTCTCACCTATCTGGTGATTGTCGGCACCTCGAATGCCGTCAATCTGACCGATGGGCTGGACGGCCTTGCCATCATGCCCACCGTGATGGTTGCCGCCGCGTTTGTGATTTTTGCCTACGTGGCGGGCAATGTGGGCTATGCCGAATATCTGCGCCTGCCCTACATCCCCGGTGCGGGCGAGCTGTGCATTGTGCTGGGCGCGATTGCCGGGGCGGGGCTTGGCTTTCTCTGGTTCAACGCCTATCCGGCGGAAGTGTTCATGGGCGATGTCGGGGCGCTGTCGCTCGGCGCGGCGCTGGGCTGCGTCGCCGTCATCGTGCGGCAGGAAATCGTGCTCTTCATCATGGGCGGGCTGTTTGTGGCGGAAACCCTTTCCGTGATGCTGCAAGTCTGCTGGTTCAAGTACACCAAGAAAAAATTCGGCGAGGGACGGCGCATTCTCCGCATGGCCCCGCTGCATCACCACTTTGAGCAGGGCGGCTGGAAAGAGACGCATGTGGTGGTGCGCTTCTGGATTATCACCATCATGCTGGTGCTGTTCGGCCTTTCCAGCCTGAAGATACGCTAACGGGACGGGAACGATATGGACATTACGGACAAACGGTTTCTGGTCATCGGACTCGGCGAGTCGGGGTTGGCAATGGCCAAATGGCTCATTCGTCAAGGCGCGCTCGTGCGCGTGGCCGACAGTCGGGAAAATCCGCCCAACCGCGCCGCGCTGGCCGCCTTTGCGCCGGAAGTGCCCGTCATTGCCGGGCCATTCCAGGCGGAAATTTTTGACAACGTGGAGGCCATCGCGCTTTCCCCCGGCGTGCCGCTCGCCACGCCGGAAATCGCGGCGGTGGCGAAAAAAATTCCTGTGCTGTCCGAAGTGGATTTGTTCGTCGACGCGCTGGAAAAATATGTTCCCTGGGCGCAAATGGTGGCGGTGACCGGCAGCAACGGCAAGACCACCACCACGGCGCTGGTCGCGCATCTGCTGAACGGCCCTGAATCCACCTTTTCCGATTACGCCGTGGCCTGCGGCAACATTTCACCTTCGCTGCTCGATGCGCTGATGGCGGCGCTGGACGCCTATGGGCAGGGCAAAATCGGCATCCCTTCAATATGGGTGCTGGAGCTTTCCAGCTTTCAGCTGGAAACCACCCACGCCCTTCCGGCGCGCGCCGCCGTCGTCCTGAATGTCAGCGAAGACCATCTTGACCGCTATCCGGGTGGCATGGCCGCTTACGCCGAGGCGAAGGCGCGGATCTTCCAGGGGCGTCCTGACCCCATTCGCGTGGTCAACCGGGATTGTGACTGGAGTCTGGCGATGGGCGGTTGCGGCGATCATATGGTGACCTTCGGCCTTGACGCGCCGCCACGCGCCGGACATTACGGCCTCGCCAAAAACGCGCTCTGGCAAGGCAAGGAACGCCTGATCGGCCTGGATGAATTGCCGTTGCAGGGCCTGCACAATGCCGCCAATATCATGGCGGCGCTGGCGCTTTGTCAGGCGATGGGCGCGGATCCGAAGGCGCTGTTGCCCGCGCTGAAAACCTTTCGCGGCCTGCCGCATCGCGTCGAAACGGTGGCCGAAATCGGCGGCGTGCTGTACGTGGATGATTCCAAGGGGACGAACGTCGGCGCGACGCTGGCTGCCATTGCGGGCATGGGCAAGCCGGTGGCTGTCGTTCTGGGCGGCGACGGCAAGGGACAGAATTTTGTGCCCCTGCAAGCCGCGCTCAAAAAACATGGTCGCGCCGTGGCGTTGATCGGCAAGGATCAGGACGCCATCGCCCAGGCCATCGACGGCTGCGGCCTGCCGACCGAATCCTTCGCCGATTTGCCCCGCGCCGTGAACTGGCTGGCCGCACAAGCCCGCCCCGGCGATTGCGTGCTGCTTTCCCCGGCCTGCGCCAGTTGGGACATGTTCCACGACTATGCCCAGCGCGCCAAAGTCTTTGTCGCGGCAGTCCGAAAATTGCAGCGGGGGACAAAGGCATGATTCTCGCGGCTCTGAACGCCCCGCGTCGGCAGATTGCCGAAATTGACCCGGCCCTGCTCTGGAGCAGTCTCCTGCTTCTGATGCTTGGGCTGGTGATGGTCTATTCCGCTTCGATTGCGGTGGCTGAAGGCAGTCGCGCTTTTGGCGGCCAGCCCGCCTATTTTCTGGTGCATCACGGCATTTATCTGTGCATTGGCCTGCTGGCGGCGGGCATGGCGTTTCAGGTGCCGCTCGTCTGGTGGCAAAAGCTGGCGCCCTACCTGTTCATGGCCGGCGTCCTGTTGCTGCTGGTGGTGCTGATTCCCGGCGTCGGGCGGGAAGTCAACGGTTCCCGGCGCTGGATTCCGCTCGGCATGGTCAATCTGCAACCCTCGGAACTGGTCAAGCTCTTTGCGCTGTTGTACGCCGCCGATTACACGGTGCGAAAAATCGAAATCATGCACGACCTCAAAAAAGCCTTCCTGCCAATGGCCGCCGCCATGACGCTGGTGGGCGGGCTGCTCATTCTCGAACCGGATTACGGCGCGTTCGTGGTGGTGATGTTCATCGCGATGGGCATTCTTTTTCTGGGCGGACTGCGGGCCGGGCCGTTTGTGATTTTATGCGCCGTGCTCCTCATGGCCTCGGCCTTTCTGATCGCCATCTCTCCCTACCGGCGCGACCGCCTGCTGGGCTTCATGGATCCGTGGGCCGACCCGTTCGGCAAGGGCTACCAGCTCACGCACGCCTTCATCGCCTTCGGGCGCGGCGAGTGGTTCGGCGTCGGGCTGGGCGCGAGCGTGGAAAAACTCTTTTACCTGCCGGAAGCGCATACCGACTTTTTGCTTTCCATCATCGCCGAGGAACTTGGGTTGGCAGGTGTGCTGCTGGTGATCGTCCTGTTCGCTCTCCTCGTACACCGGGCCTTTGCCGTCGGTCGCCAGTGCGTGCAACTGGAACGCTTTTATCCGGCGCTGGTGGCGATGGGCATCGGCATCTGGATGGGCGTGCAGAGCTTCATCAACATGGGCGTCAACATGGGGCTGTTGCCCACCAAGGGACTCACCCTGCCGTTGATGAGCTACGGCGGCTCCGGCCTGCTGGCCAACTGTCTGGCGCTTGCCATTTTGTTGCGCGTGGATTGGGAAAACCGGCAACTGATGCGGGGCGTGAAATTATGAGCTTTCCGAACCTCGGCCCCAAATGCGTCCTCATCATGGCGGGCGGCACGGGCGGGCATATTTTCCCGGCGCTGGCCGCCGCCCGCGTACTGGCGGCGCGGGACTGGAAAGTCGTCTGGATGGGCAACCCGAACAGCATGGAAGACCGCCTCGTCCCGCAACACGGGTTTTCCATCGAACATATCCGCTTTACCGCCCTGCGTGGCAAGGGGCTGCTGCGAAAACTCAAACTGCCGCTGGCGCTCCTGCAAGGCTGTTCGCAGGCGGGGCGGATTTTGTCCCGGCTTCAGCCCGACGTGGTGCTGGGCATGGGTGGCTACATCAGTTTTCCCGGCGGCGTGATGGCGTGGCTGAAGGGCATTCCGCTCGTCGTGCATGAACAGAATTCCATTCCCGGTCTGGCCAACCGGGCGCTGGCCAAACTGGCAAAACGGGTGTTGAGCGGCTTTCCCAAGGGGCTGGAAACAGCGCTCTGGGTCGGCAACCCCGTCCGCAGGGAGATTGCCCAACTGCCCGCGCCGGAGCTTCGCATGGCCGGGCGCGAAGGGCCGCTCAATCTGCTGGTGGTGGGCGGCAGTCTGGGCGCGCAGGTTTTGAACGAGGTGATTCCCAAAGGCCTGGCGCGGATGGAGGCGGCAACGCGCCCGAACGTGGTGCATCAGGCGGGCGAAAAGCATCTGGCGGCGCTGACGCAAAATTACGCGCAGGCGGGCGTACAGGCCAACTGCGTGGCGTTCATCGAAGACATGGCGGGCGCTTATGCCTGGGCTGATCTGGTGATTTGTCGCGCCGGAGCGCTCACGATTGCCGAACTCGCCGCCGCAGGCGTCGCGTCCATTCTGGTGCCGTTTCCGTTCGCGGTGGACGACCACCAGACCGGCAATGCCCGTTTTTTGACACAGGCAGGCGGCGCGTTTTTGTTGCCGCAGGCGGAACTCACGCCCGAATCCGTGGCGCTGATCGGCAATTACAGCCGCAGCCAGCTTTTGGAAATGGCGAAAAAGGCGCGCGCGCTGGCGCGTCCCGAGGCGGCAGAAGCGGTCGCGGACATGCTGGCGCAGGTTTGCAAAGAGAAATTATCGTGAAACACAAGGTCAAAAACATTCATTTTGTCGGCATCGGCGGTTCGGGCATGAGCGGCATTGCCGAAGTGCTCGCCAATCTCGGCTACCGGGTTTCCGGCTCCGATCTGGCGGCGAGCGCCGTCACCGAGCGGCTGGCCGGACTGGGCATTCGCATTGCCATTGGTCACGCGGCCGGGCATATCGCCGGGGCGCACGCCGTGGTGGCCTCTACCGCCGTCCATGCCGACAACCCGGAAGTGGAAGCCGCCCGACTGGCGAATATTCCCGTCGTGCCCCGCGCCCAGATGCTTGCCGAACTGATGCGCTTGAAACAGGGCATCGCCATTGCGGGCACGCACGGCAAGACCACCACGACCAGCCTCGTCGCCAGCATTCTGGGCGAAGCCGGGTTTGACCCCACTTTTGTGATTGGCGGGCGTCTGAACGCGGCGGGCGCAAACGCGCGGATGGGCAAGGGCGATTTTATCGTTGCCGAGGCGGACGAATCCGACGCTTCTTTCCTCTATCTCTCCCCCGTCATTTCCGTCGTCACCAATATTGATGCCGACCACATGGAAACCTACGGCCACGATTTCGGGCGGCTGAAACAGGCGTTTGTCGATTTTCTGAACCGTCTGCCCTTTTACGGGGTGGCGGTGCTGTGTCAGGACGACCCGCATGTGCGCGAAATCCTGCCGCACATCCCCAAGCAGGTGGTGCGCTACGGCCTCTCGCCGGAGGCCAATATCCGCGCTGAAAATATCCGTGCCGAGGGCGGGCGCATGATGTTTGACGCCGTGCGGGTCAATGGCGGCGTTTCCCGCTTGCCGATCACGCTCAATATTCCGGGAACGCACAACGTGCTGAACGCGCTTGCCGCCATTGGCGTGGCCACTGAAGTGCAGGTGACGGATGACGCCATTGTGCGGGCGCTCGCCGAGTTCAAAGGCGTCGGGCGGCGCTTTCAGCGGTATGGCGAACTTGCCTTGCCCTCCGGGGGCGCGTTCACCCTCATCGACGATTACGGCCATCACCCGGTGGAAATGGCGGCGACGCTGGCCGCCGCGCGCGGCGCGTTTCCCGGCCGGCGGCTGGTGCTCGCCTTCCAGCCACACCGTTATACCCGCACGCGGGACTGTTTTGAGGATTTTGTCCGGGTGCTTTCCGGCGTTGATGTCCTGCTGCTGGCGGATGTTTACGCGGCGGGCGAAGCGCCGGTTGTCGCCGCCGACGGGCGGGCGCTGGCCCGCGCCGTGCGTGTGGCGGGCAAGGTGGAGCCAGTGTTCGTTGAGGACATCGGCGACATGGCGGACAGGATTCTGGAAGTCGCCCAGGATGGCGACGTGGTGTTGACGATGGGCGCGGGGTCAATTGGCGGCGTGCCTCAAAAAGTAACGCAGAAAGCGAGTCGGACATGACGATCAATCCCCGGAGTTTCGGCAAGGTGGCGGTGCTGATGGGCGGCAGTTCCGCCGAACGCGAAGTGTCCCTGAAAAGCGGCGCGGGCGTGCTTTCCGCCCTGACCCGGCAGGGCATCAACGCCTACGCCTTTGACCCGGCGCACGAAACCCTTGACGCGCTGGGAGGGTTTGATCGCGCCTTTATTGCCCTGCATGGACGCTTTGGCGAGGATGGCACGATACAGGGCGCGCTTGAGCTGATGGGCATTCCCTTTACCGGCCCCGGCGTCATGGCTTCTGCCGTCGGCATGGACAAATTTCGCACCAAGCTCCTCTGGCAAGCGATGGGGTTGCCCATTCCCGATTACGCGCTTCTGAACGAGGCGAGCGATTTTGAGGCTGTGGAAAAAAAGCTCGGCCTGCCGCTGTTCGTCAAACCCGCGCGCGAGGGGTCTTCCATCGGCGTGGCCATGGTGACGGAATCCGGCGTACTGGCGGAGGCCTACCAGAGAGCGGTGCAGCATGACCCGCTGGTGATCGCCGAGGCGGGCATCATGGGCGGCGAATACACGGTGGCGATTGTCGGCCAGACGGCGCTCCCCATTGTCAAGATCGAACCGGCCACCGCCTTTTATGATTACGAAGCCAAATACCTGCGCGACGACACCCGCTATCTTTGCCCCTGCGGCCTGAGCGCCGAAAAGGAAGCCGAAATTCAGGCGGGCGCGCAGCAGGCTTTTCAGGCGCTCGGAGGGAAAGGCTGGAGCCGCGTGGATTTTTTGATGGACGCCGAAGGTCGGCATTATTTTCTGGAAGTCAATACCTCGCCGGGCATGACCGATCATTCACTGGTGCCGATGGCGGCGCGGGCGGCGGGCATGGATTACGACGAACTGGTGGTCAGGATTCTTCTCCTGGCCGAAGACCATCAACGCGATGATTGAAGAGAACAATGAATGTGGCATCGCCCTCAACTCCTGAATGCCTTGGCCGACCTGCTCTTTTTGGCAGGCGCGGCGATGCTGCTGGCCGCCGCCGTAGTCTGGCTCCTGCGCCAGCCGGTCGCGCCGATTCGGGAAGTGACGTTGCAAGCGCCGCCGCGCTATGTATCCGCCCCGGAGCTGGCGGATCTCTTGCAGGACAAGGCGCGCGGCAATTTTCTGGGGCTGTCGCTCAACCGGCTGCGCGAGAGTCTGGAAGCGCTGCCCTGGGTACGCAAGGCGATGGTGCGCCGCGTCTGGCCCAACCGTCTGGAAATCACCCTGGAAGAACATCAGCCGCTGGCGCGTTGGGGCGTGGTGGACAGTCCGGCGGGTCACGAATGGGTGAATTCCCACGGCGAAGTCTTTGCCGCCGCCTTGCCGCAGGCGCCCGCCCCGGAATTGCTTGCGCTGCCCCAGTTCCGGGGGCCGCTCGAGACCGCGCCCTTGCTCTTGCAACGCTATGGCGAGTTTGCGGCGCAATTGCAACCTCTGGGCTTCAAACCGGCGCGGATGAGCCTTTCTTCGCGGCTGGCGCTGGAAATGAAATTCGACAATGGCCTCACCCTGAAACTGGGACGCGAGCAAAAACTCTCGCCCATCCGTATGCGCCTGCAACGCTTTATCGACATTTACCCCGCCGCCGTGGCGGGCCGGGAACCACGACCGGCAATCGTGGATTTGCGTTATCCAAACGGGTTTACGCTGTATCCGGCGGGAACGCTTCCGGGAGAAAACTGAGATGAGTAAGGAAAACAAGGACTTGATCGTCGGACTGGATATTGGCACCTCAAAAATCGTCGCGCTGGTCGCCGAGATGAATGACGAAGGCAACCTGAACGTGATCGGCAAGGGGGAAATGGAATCGCATGGCCTCAAAAAAGGCGTCGTGGTGAATATCGAGGAGACGGTGAGCACCATTTCCCGCGTCGTGCAGGAAGTGGAGCTGATGGCCGACTGCAAGGTGCGCGACGTGTATACCGGCATCGCGGGCAACCACATCAAGAGCTTCAATTCGGATGGCATGGTGGCGATCAAGGACAAGGAAGTGACGCCCGCCGATGTCGAGCGGGTGATCGAAACCGCCCGTGCGCGCCCCATTCCCGCCGATCAGGAAATCCTGCACATTCTGACGCAGGAATTTGTCATCGACGGTCAGGACGGCATCCGCGAACCCATCGGCATGAGCGGGATGCGGCTGGAAGTGAAGGCGCACATCGTCACCGGCGCAATATCTGCCGCCCAGAACATTGTCAAGTGTGTGCGGCGCGGCGGGCTGGAAGTCAACAACATCGTCTTGCAGCCTTTGGCCTCCAGCCACGCCGTGCTCTCCGAAGACGAAAAGGATCTGGGCGTCTGCCTGATCGACATTGGCGGCGGCACCACGGATTTGGCCGTCTGGACGCAGGGCGCGATTCGTCATACGCATGTGATTCCCATCGCGGGCGACCAGATCACCAACGACATTGCCATGACCTTGCGGACGCCGACGCGCGATGCCGAGGACATCAAATGCAAATACGGCTGCGCGCTCGCGCAACTGGCCGACCCGGAGGATTTTCTGGAAGTCGTCGGCGTGGATGACCGTCCGAGCCGCAAGCTCTCCCGGCTGGCGCTGGCGGAAGTCATCCAGCCGCGTGTGGAGGAACTCTATGAACTCATCCAGCGCGAATTGCGCCGCGCCGGGTTTGAGGACGTGCTCTCATCAGGAATTGTCATCACCGGCGGCGCGGCGGTGATGCCCGGCATGATCGAACTGGGCGAGGAAATTTTCCACATGCCCCTGCGGCTGGGCGCGCCCAAATACAAGGGCAGTCTGGCCGATGTCGTGCAGAACCCGCGCTTTTCCACCGCCTACGGTCTGTTGCTGGAAGCGCAGACCGAGCGGCGACGCGGTCAGAAAGTGGTGGAAAAGCGTTCCCTGAAGGACGTGTTCGACAACATGAAGTCCTGGTTTGAAAAGAATTTCTGAGCAGTTTTTTATCAACTTGTTGTTTTATCCCAAGCGGAGGCGTGTATGTTTGAAATTATCGAAAAAGACGATGTCGAGACCATTATCAAGGTGGTGGGCATCGGGGGCGCGGGCGGCAATGCCGTCGATCACATGATTCGGGAAAAAGTGCTGGGCGTGGAGTTTGTCGTCGCCAACACCGATGCCCAGGCGCTCAACAACAGTCAGGCGCAGATCAAGCTGGCGATGGGCAAACTCGGCGCGGGCGGCAAGCCGGAAGCCGGCAAGGCCGCCGCCGAAAACCATCGCGAGGCCATCCGCGCCCAACTGGAGGGGGCCAATATGGTCTTCATCACGGCGGGCATGGGTGGCGGCACCGGCACGGGCGCTGCGCCCGTGGTGGCGGAAATCGCCCGTGAAATGGGCGTGCTCACCGTGGGCGTGATCTCCAAGCCGTTTACCTTTGAAGGCGGCAAGCGCATGAAGAACGCCGAGGCGGGCATCGCCGAGTTCTCCAGTCATGTCGATTCCCTCATCATCATCCTGAACGACAAGCTGATGGAAGTAATGGGCGAGGACGCAGGCGTGGATGACTGCTTCAAGGCGGCGGACGACGTGTTGAAAAACGCCGTCGGCGGTATTGCCGAAATCATCACCAATCATGGTCTGGTCAACGTCGACTTTGAAGACGTGCGGACGGTGATGGGCGAAAAGGGCCGCGCCATGATGGGGTCTGCGACCGCCACCGGCGTCGATCGCGCCCGCATCGCCGCCGAACAGGCGATTGCCTCGCCGCTCCTGGAAGGCGTCAGGCTTTCTGGCGCGCGCGGCGTGCTGGTCAATATCACGGCCTCCCGCGCCGCCCTGAAGATGAAGGAAGTCAACGAGGTGATGGCCACGGTACACGCCTTCGCCGCCGAAGACGCCCACATCATCTTCGGCGCGGTCTACGACGAG
>JAITNI010000129.1 GCA_031290535.1 Zoogloeaceae bacterium | reverse complement strand
ATGACCTGCTGGAGCGCGTTCTGGCCGATGTTGGCATCCAGCACCAGCAGCACTTCGTGCGGGCCGCTCGGGTCGGCTTTTTGAATCACGCGGCGCACCTTGGCGATTTCTTCCATCAGATTCAACTGGGTGGGCAGCCGTCCGGCAGTGTCGGCCAGCACCACGTCGATATGGCGGGCGCGGGCGGCGTGGATGGCATCGAACACCACCGCCGCCGGGTCGCCGGATTCCTGCGCGATCACGGCCACCTGATTGCGCTCGCCCCAGGTGATGAGCTGTTCGCGGGCGGCGGCGCGAAAGGTGTCACCCGCTGCCAAAAGCACACTCTTGCCCTGCGCCTGAAAATACTTGGCGAGCTTGCCAATGGAAGTGGTCTTGCCCGCCCCATTCACCCCGGCCAGCATGATGATATACGGATTGTGCTCCGTCACAGAGAGGGGCACTTCCAGCGGCGCGAGGAGTGCCGCGAGGGCATCGGAAAGGGCGGCCTGAATGGCCTCCGGTGTTTCCAGCCGGTCTTTTTTGGCGCGAGCCTTCAAGGTCTCCAGCAGATGCTGTGTCGCTTCCAGCCCCACATCGGAAGTCAGCAACAGGGTTTCCAGTTCTTCTAAAAATTCCGCATCAACCTTGCCGCGCAAAAAAAGGGATTTGAGGCGACCGCCCAGTTGCGCCCGTGTACGCGCCAGCCCGCCAAACAGCCGCTCGCGCCAGGAGAGAGATTTTGACTGCTCCGGGGCGGCATTTGCCAGCGCCTCCGGCGGCAAGGGCGCGTCAGGCGTGGCCTCGGCAACGAGGGCGGGGGGCGTGCTTTTGGGTTTCAAAAAACTGAACATGAAAAAACCGAATCCTCTCAGAAAAGAGCCAAAACCGTCGTCAGACGGCGGGACTCATTTTACAAAATGTCCTTCACTCACGCAGCATTTCTGCATGGGCGTGCGCCGCCATCAGCGCGTCCTGCAAACTTTCTTCGGAGAGCGCGTTCAGGGTGGTGGCGACCAGATCGGCGGATTCCACCGCGCCCACGGGCAGCGCTTCAGGGTCAAGGCTGGCGATCAGCGCGGCGGACGCGCCCGTGACCTGAAGCAGGGCTTGCCGTTCATGCATCAGCATTTCCAGTTCCCGGCGCAGCATGGCGATTTCCTGTTGGTGTGGCATGGGAGTCTCCTTGGCGTAATTATTCTAAAAGCGTTTTTTCAGGGTCATCGTGTCACCTTCGCGCTGCATACTGACCCGATTCAGAAAACTCATGCCCAACAGGGCATAGGGCATGTCCTGCTGATGCACAACGCCTTCCACGTTATGCAATTCAATGTCGCCCACCCGTACCGTATCGAGCCGCACCCGATAGACCATCGCTGTGCCGTTGGCGGTCTGGGACATACCCTGCCGGGCATTGCTCAAATCCAGTTTTAGACGTTTGGCGTCACTGGCGCCGAGTGAGATGGCGCTGGCGCCGGTATCGACCAGAAAGCGTGTGGATTGGCCGTTGATGGAACCCGTGGGTCGAAAATGCCCGTGTGCGTCGGCAATTAACGTCACGGAAGCGTTTTCGCCCCCTCCCGACCCGCCGCCCTCGACATTCTGGCCGACTTTTAGAGAACGGCGCTTGCCGTCAATGGTGACGGTGACGCCGCCTTCCTGCACGGACACAAGCTTGACGCCGTTCTTTTCCTGCCCGACGGCCATCGTGCGGGGGGCGTCTCCGTCAATGACCAGAATCGCCTTGCTGCCCATGACGCCGACCAGTCCCACGGATGCGGCCTCAACACTGAACGCGCATAAAGCGGCGATGCAGCATCCTGCAAGCGGCAAAGCTCCTATAAAATGCGAACTCCACCACTTGCAAAATTTCCACGCCATGCGTCCTGTTGCCATTTTTCGCCACTCCCCTACTGAAGACTCCGGCTATTTTGCCATATTTCTGGAAGCGCGCCGCATTCCCTGGACACTGATTGCGCTGGATGCGGGCGACGCCGTGCCGGTAAACGCCCAGGCGTATTCCGGTTTGTGCTTCATGGGCGGGGCGATGAGCGTCAATGACCCGTTGTCGTGGATTGCCCCGGTTTGCGCCCTGATTCGGGACGCCGTCGCGCAAAATATCCCCGTCCTTGGGCACTGTCTGGGTGGGCAACTTATCAGCAAAGCGCTGGGCGGGACGGTGACAAAAAATCCGGTCAAGGAAATCGGCTGGAGCCAGATTGCCGGATGCGCCGACGAGGTTGCCCAACGCTGGCTGGGCGATTTTGCCGGACAGTCGTTGACGGTGTTTCAATGGCATGGCGAAACTTTCAGCCTGCCGGAGCACGCCATTCTGCTGGCGGAAAACGCCGCCTGCGCCCACCAGATATTCGCCCTCGGCCCGCATCTGGCAATGCAGTGCCACACTGAAATGTTGCCAGAAATGATCGCCAACTGGTGCGAACAGTGGCAGGAGGAAGCCGCCGCGATCGCGCATTTGCCCTCGGTGCAAACGCCGGAAGCCATGCAGGCCGACCTCCCCCAAAACCTGCCCGCCCTGCGAAAACTTGCCGATCAGCTTTACGGGGTATGGGTGGAAGGGCTGCGCGAAAAACGACACGACACTATTTTTAACCTGAACCAGAACGCACGACCATGACTTCTCTTTCCCCCGTCGCACCGCCCATCGGGCATAAAGATTCCGGGTTTGCGGAGGTAGATGCGGATGCGCGGTTCGGGCTTTGCCTGCTGCAACAACTGCTGAGCGCGCAGGACAATATCCTGATCGCGCCGCGCAATCTGCGTGCGGCATTGGCCGCGCTGGCCGTGGGGGCGGAAGGCGAAACGCGACGCGAAATCCTCGCGCTGACGGGCGATTACGACAGCATTGCCGGTTTTACGGGCAGCAGTTTCAAAAA
>JAITNI010000092.1 GCA_031290535.1 Zoogloeaceae bacterium | reverse complement strand
GTTCCAGCCCCTGTCCGAAAGTCGCCGCGTCCTGAAAACCAACGACGCGCAGGTTGGGGATTTCCTTGCCGGTGGCGTCGAAGAAAATAATGCCGGGGGGGCCAAAAAGCTGAAAGCGTTTCAGGAGCGCCTTGTCGGCTTCCGTGTTCGCCGTCACATCGGCCTGCAAGCGGAGGAATTGCCCCATTTTTTCCCGGATGGCGGGGTCGCTGAAGGTAAAGCGTTCCATTTCCTTGCAGGAGACGCACCAGTCGGCGTAAAAATCGAGCAGCACGGGCGTTTTTTTATCCGCCTCCCGATGAGCGTCGAGGCGGGTTGTTAGGGCTTCGAGGCTGGCGATGCGCTCAAAAGGAAGGGCGTCCGCAGGCGACGGGTTTGGGACGGCGCTGGTGGGGGGGGTGTTGGCTTGGGTCTGGAAGACGGCCAGCGGTTGCAGGGGGTCGCGGCTGCCACCCAGAACGCCGAGAAAGAGCGCCGCGCCGGTGATGAGCATGACGATGCCGATTCCCTTCCAGAAACGCAGGCTGCCTTTGGTATGCGGCGGCAGCGGGTCAAGGGCGTGGAGATAGATCGCGGAGACGATCAGAATCAGGGCGTAGGCCAGCATTTGCGCCAGCGCCGGAATGACCGGCGAGACAATCCAGACGGCGGTTGCCAGCAGGAGGACGCCAAAGCCCTTTTTGACGCCTTCCATCCACGGGCCGGAACGGGGCAGCAGGGTTCCGGCGGAAAGGCCGACGACCAGAAGCGGCGCGCCCATGCCCAGCGCCATGACAAACAGCGCCGCGCCGCCCAGAACTGCGTCCCCGGTTTTGCTGATGTAGAGCAACGCGCCCGCCAGCGGCGCGGCGACACAGGGGCCGACGATGAGCGCCGAGAGCGCCCCCATCAAAAAAACGGCCAGCCCGCGCAGGCCGAAAAAACGCCGGTTGACGACGCCGGTTTCTTCCGAAAGTTTGCTTTGCAGCGCCGTGGGCAGTTGCAGCTCGTAAAAACCAAACATGGAGAGCGCCAGCAGCACAAACACCCCGGCAAAGGCGGACAGCACCCAGCCATTTTGCAGGGCGGCGGAAAAGAGCGCGCCGGTCAATCCGGCGATTACGCCGACGACGGTATAGGCCAGCGCCATGCCAAGCACGTAGGCGAGCGAGAGGGCGAATCCCCGTCCCCGCGAAATCTTGTGCCCCTGCCCGACAATAATGCTGGAAAGAATGGGAATCATGGGCAGCACACAGGGCGTAAAGGCGAGCAGCAGTCCGGCGAGAAAGAAAAACAGCAGATTGGCCCAAAAGCCGGATTGCCCCAGTTCGGCGGCAATCCGGCCACTGACGTCGCCGTTCGCGTTACCCGCATCACCGCTGTTGCGGTCAAGGGCGGTGGGCGCTTCGCCTTCGGCGGGCAACTGCACCGTCAGGGTTTCGGTTTGCGGCGGATAGCACAGACCCGCGTCAGCGCAACCCTGGGAGGTGACGCGCAGAGAAAAATCAAGCGGGCCGGAAGCGTTGCGTTCCACCGGCAGACGAATGGCGACTTCGCTATAAAACACTTCCACCGCGCCAAAGGTGTCGTCCTGTTTTTTCTTGCCGGGAGGAATTTCTGGCGCGCCAAGAACAAGAGTTTCGGCGGCAAAGCGGAATTTATCCCGGTACAGATAGTATTCGGGCGCGATGGCAAAGCGCACTTCCAGCGTGTGATCGTTCAGGGCGCGTGCGGCAGGCCGGAAAGCCACTTGCGGGTCAAGGAATTCCTGCGCCTTTAACGACGCGCCCCCCAGAAGCGCACTCAGGATCACGCCCCAAAAAAGAAGCCAGGTCAGAGCGCGCCGGGGATTGTTCAGCAGAGGAGGCATGGCGGCTCCGTTTCCCGGTGCACCCAGTCCAGATAGGCGGGCAGGCCGTCGATGATGGGCAGGGCGATGATTTCCGGCAGATCGTAGGGGTGCAAATCGCGGATGGCCGTTTGCAGGGCTTCGTAGCGGTCGGCGCGGGTTTTGATGAACAGCGGAATTTCCGCCGCCGTCTCCAGCCTGCCCTGCCAGCGATAGACGGAACGGCAGGGCGCCAGAAGATTGACGCAGGCAGCAAGGCCATTTTCCACCAGCAGGGTGGCCAGACGTTCAGCCGTCGCCGCGTCGGGCAGGTGGGTAATGACGAGCAGGGGAGAAGAAGTCGTTTTCATGGAACGCCATTGTAACGGGTTTTGGGTCTACTCTCCTGCGCGTAAAACGGTTTCATGGCGGCTGTCGACATGCGAGAATCCCCGGCCTTTGCATTCGCGCCTTTGCCCGATGTTGAAGCGTGGCGGGGGGCTGCCCGTTTTTTGCCTGCGCGCCCCGGATTTTGTCCCACAAATGGGTCGAAAAATGCTACTCTTGCGCGATTCAGGTATTTTGATACGAATTCCGCCCGCGCGATCCGCACACGATTAGGGGCGGGATGTTTTTTTGACGAAGGACGGACGTTTATGGTTATTCTGAAAAGTCAGCGGGACGCGCTGCTTGCCCCCTTGCAATCGGTCTCCGGCATTGTCGAGCGGCGGCATACGCTTCCTATCCTCTCCAATGTGTTGCTGGAAAAACAGGGCGGGGCGCTGACCCTGATTGCGACCGACATTGAAATCCAGATTACCACGACCAGCGAAAATGTTGGCGGCGAGGGCGAGGGCGCGGTCACGGTGGCCGCCAAGAAGTTGCAGGACATTTTGCGTTCCCTGCCGGAATCCGCCGAAATCACGCTGAATCTGGAAGACAAGCGCCTGCTGGTCAAGGCGGGCAAAAGCCGCTTTTCCCTGCAAACCCTGCCAGCGGACGATTTTCCGCGCATGGTGATTACCGAAGGCGAGGAAAAAAACCTCACCGTCACCCAAAAAGAATTCCGTACCCTGATCGGCAAAACCCAGTACGCGATGGCGGCGCAGGATGTGCGCTACTATCTGAACGGGCTGATGCTGATGGTCGATGGTCAGGAATTGCGCTGCGTCGCCACCGACGGTCACCGGCTCGCCTACAACAGCATGGCGATCGAAGCCGACCTGCCGCGTCAGGAAATGATCCTGCCGCGCAAGACCGTGCTGGAACTGAACCGCCTGCTCACCGACAACGACGAACCCGTGCAGATCACCGTCGGCGCGAACCAGATTCGCTTTGGCTTTGGGCATACCGTGCTGGTTTCCAAGCTCATTGACGGCAAATTCCCCGATTACGAGCGGGTGATTCCCGCGCAACTGGAAAACCGCATGACGGTCAACCGCCAGGTGCTGCATTCGGCCATGTCACGGGCCGCCATTCTGACCAACGACAAATTCCGGGGCGTGCGAATCATTCTTGACGCGGGCGTCCTGAAAATCATCGCCGCCAACGCCGAGCAGGAAGAAGCCGAGGAAGAACTCGAAGTCCAGTACACGGGCGCGCCGCTCGATGTTGGCTTCAACGTCACCTACCTGCTGGACGTGTTCAACAACCTGACCGGCGACGATGTCGAATGGAATTTCAATGACGCCAATTCCAGCGCCCTGATTACCGTGCCGGACAATGACCGCTTCAAGTATGTTGTGATGCCGATGCGAATCTAGCGCTGTTGCACTTCCCTTGCCGCGCCACGGAATTCATGGTTTTGCGTGACTTCCGGGCGCGGCGGCCTTTCTGTCGCCACGCCGTCTATTTTGCTTTCCCGCTTTGCCGCGCATGACGAACCGGCTCTGACCACTGGAAACCTCCATGACCGAAAAGAACCCCTCCCCCGCTTACGACGAAGACAGCATCCAGCAACTCGAAGGGCTGGAAGCCGTGCGGAAACGTCCCGGCATGTACATTGGCGACACTTCCGATGGCACCGGTCTGCATCACATGGTGTTCGAGGTGGTCGATAATGCCATCGACGAGGCGCTGGCCGGGCATTGCGACGACATCGTCGTGACCATCCACCGCGACAATTCCATCTCC
>JAITNI010000089.1 GCA_031290535.1 Zoogloeaceae bacterium | reverse complement strand
ATAGGGCTTCGGAAATAGTTCGATTCCGACAGGGGCACCGGGATTATTGCCCTTAATTGCCCGTAAAGCCAGTAGCTACGCGGTCTCCGCCGGGGTAATGGCTTTTGCTTTGGTGCGTTTTTATTACCCTGCCCGTCTTTTTTCTACCCCGAAGTCCTGTAGCGCGTTGCGTTTTCAGTCGTACAAAGCGCGGGCGGGTTCTGTTCTCGCGCCGGGGAGCGTAGTATAGTTAAAACTTTACGCGCCCCGAGAGGACCGAGCATGACTCCCGAAAAAAAGAATCCCGCCCCAACGAATCCCGCGCTTGCCGATGCGCCCACGTCCGCCGCCAGCGCGTTCCCGAACAAACCCCTCCCGAACAAAAAGCCCGCGCCGCGCAAACCGGCGGCCAAGGCGGCTTCGCAGACCCCTTCGCCGCGTCGTGTTCGTTCCGGCGATGTGGCGACTTCGCTGACGCAGGAGGGCATTGCGGCTTTTGAAGTCGGGCAGGCGATGACGGCGGCGCATGAATCGAAGGTGGTTGCCATCACCGACATCCTGCAATCCGCCAAGGGCGACATTCACTCCGCCGCCAGCGCTTTGGAGGCCATTCTGGCCGGGGCGTCTCCCGATGACGTGGAAGTGCTGCGCGAAGCCTTTCTGAAAAAAACGGCGCACCGGGAACTCTCCGGCACATTGCCGGTCAAACCGGACGATGAGTTGTCGGACGACTGGCGCAAGGGCGGCTATCCCTACAAAAACCTGATGTCGCGCAAGAATTACGAAAAACAGAAATACCAGTTGCAGGTGGAACTCCTGAAGTTGCAGGCGTGGGTCAAGGAGACCGGGCAACGGGTGCTGATCGTGTTTGAAGGCCGCGACGCGGCGGGCAAGGGCGGCACCATCAAGCGCTTCATGGAACACCTGAATCCGCGTGGCGCGTCTGTGATCGCGCTGGAAAAACCTTCGGAAGTCGAACGCGGGCAGTGGTATTTTCAGCGCTATATCCAGCATTTGCCCTCGGCGGGCGAAATCGTGCTCTTCGACCGTTCCTGGTACAACCGGGCGGGGGTGGAGCGGGTGATGGGTTTTTGTACGCCCGACGAATATGTTGAGTTCATGCGCCAGTGCCCGGAATTCGAGCGCAATCTGGTCAGGAGCGGCATTCACCTGATTAAATTCTGGTTCTCGGTCAGCCGTGCCGAACAGCGGCGGCGCTTCAAGGAGCGCGAAAACCATCCCCTGAAACAATGGAAGCTCTCCCCCATCGACATGGCCTCGCTGGATAAATGGGACGACTACACCAAGGCCAAGGAAGCCATGTTCTTCTACACGGACACGGCGGATGCCCCCTGGACGGTGGTCAAGTCCGACTGCAAGAAACGGGCGCGTCTGAACGCCATGCGCTACATCCTGCACAAGTTGCCCTACACCAACAAGGATTTGACGCGCATCAACCTGCTGGATCCCCTGCTGGTGGGGCGCGCCAATGTGGTGTACGAAAAGGGCGAGCAGGAAAATCTGGGCGCGCCGGTGTTATAAACCTTGTGACGCCGCCAATCCAGAACGCGGCGGGCCGCCTGCCCGCCGCCATTTTATTGATGGGTCCCACCGCCAGCGGCAAGACAGCGCTGGCGCTTGAACTGGCGCGGCGTTTTCCGGTGGAAATCATCAGCGTCGATTCGGCGCTGGTGTTCCGGGAGATGGACATCGGCACGGCCAAGCCGGGGCCGGACATCCTGGCGGAATGCCCGCATCGCCTGATTGACGTCATCAGCCCGGAAGAAGTGTATTCCGCCGCCCGTTTTCGGGACGAGGCGCTGGCGGCGATGGCTGAAATTGTCGCCGCCGGACGCACGCCGCTGCTGGTGGGCGGCACCATGCTCTACTACAAGGCGCTGCTGGAAGGTCTGGCCGACCTGCCCCGCGCCGACCCCGCCATCCGCGCCGCGCTGGATGCGGAGGCGCTGGCAAAAGGCTGGCCTGCCCTGCACACGGAATTGGCGCGGCGCGACCCGACCACGGCCGCCCGCCTGCATCCCACGGACAGCCAGCGCATCCAGCGGGCGCTGGAAATCTGCCGCCTGTCCGGGCGGCCCATGTCGGAATTGCTGGACGAAAGCCGGGCAGCGGGCAAAAACAATCCGCCGCCCTACCATTTTTTGCGCCTTGCCCTGCTGCCCTCGGCGCGTGCCGTCCTGCACGAACGCATCGCCTGCCGTTTTCGCGCCATGCTGGCGGAAGGGCTGATTGAGGAAGTCGAGCGCCTGCGCCGCCGGTACGACCTACACCCCGACCTGCCCGCCATGCGCGCCGTGGGCTATCGTCAGGTCTGGGCGTGGATGGAAGGCGCATTTGACCGCGCTGAACTCGCCAACCGGGGCATCTTCGCCACGCGCCAGCTCGCCAAACGCCAGATTACCTGGCTCACCAACAGCCTGCCCGGCGAAACCTACGATTGTCTGGCGGAAAACCTGGCTGAACAGGTCACGGCGCGGGTGGCGGATTTTTTGCAAACATGACATTAAGGAAACGCTGCACAAGGCCGTTCGCCCTGAAGCGCTGTCGAAGGGCGTTCCCTGTCAAATCAAGGGCAACGACTGCTTCAACCCGAACGGCTGGAAGTGGTTCAGTGCTTCCCCGACAAAAGGCCAAACCGCTTGAGGGCGCGCCATTCTGAACGGGAGGAAAACTCAAAATCATCGTCATCACCGCGCAAGCGGGTCTGACGGGGATTCGGAGTTCCCTATATAATTCGGGGGTTTCCTTTTCAGGGAACGGGGGTTTTCGGCGGCGAGGTTTCCCCAAAAAAAACTGGCGACGGGTGTGGAGGCTCGTTTGCTTGCCGTTCGTTTCTTCGACCAACAATTGAGATTGGATGAAGCGCATGATAGGAATCAAACGCGGGCTGGATTTGCCCGTTCTTGGCGGGCCGCGCCAGCAGATTGAGGCGGGGCGCGCCGTGCGGCAGGTGGCGCTGGTGGGCGCGGACTATCCCGGCATGAAGCCGACGATGGCCGTGCAGGTGGGCGACCGGGTGAAGCTCGGTCAGGTGCTGTTTTCCGACAAGAAAACACCGGGCGTCCATTTCACCGCGCCGGGCGCGGGGAAGGTGAGCGCCATCCATCGCGGGGCGCAGCGGGTGTTGCAGTCGGTGGTGATCGACCTGGAGGGGGAGGAAGCAGAGGCTTTCGCCGCCTGTTCCGATGCCGAACTCGACCTGCTGCCGCCGGAAAAGGCGCGGGAGAATTTGCAGGCGTCCGGCCTGTGGGCGGCGCTGCGTACCCGGCCTTTCAGCAAGACGCCCGCCGTGGATGCCGTCCCGGCTTCCATTTTTGTCACCGCTATCGACACCCACCCGCTTGCCGCCGACCCGGCCATTGTCATTGCCGAATACCGGGAAGATTTTTTGCGCGGCCTCCGGGTGCTCTCCCGGCTTGCGCCCAAAGTTTTTGTCTGCGCGGGCGAGGCGGAAATTCCTGGCGCGGATTTGCCAACGAATTTGCCAAATATCACGCTGGAACGCTTCTCCGGCCCCCATCCCGCCGGTTTGCCGGGGACGCACATTCACTTTCTCGACCCGGTCGACGCCCACAAAACCGTGTGGCAGATTGGCTATCAGGACGTGATCGCCATTGGCAAGCTCTTTGCCAGCGGACAATTGTGGGTGGAGCGCGTGGTGGCGCTGGCGGGGCCGGTAGTCAAGTCGCCACGTCTGGTACGTACCCGGCTGGGGGCGAATCTGGAGGAATTGACGGCGGAAGAACTTTCCCCCGGCGAGAACCGCATCATTTCCGGCTCCGTCTTTGGCGGACGCACGGCGGCGGGCGCGTTGGCCTTTTTGGGGCGTTTTCACCAACAGGTCTCCGTCCTCAAAGAAGGCCGCGAGCGCGAAATGCTGCATTTTTTGCGCGCCGGAGCGGATAAACATTCGGTGCTGAATGTCTTTTTATCCGCCCTCACCCGCAAAAAACGGTTTGCCTTTACCACCACCACCAACGGCAGCCCCCGCGCCATTGTGCCGGTCGGCAATTATGAAGCGGTGATGCCGCTGGACATTCTGCCCACCCAGTTGCTGCGTTATCTGGTGGTGGGCGACACCGAAATGGCGCAGAAGCTGGGCGCGCTGGAGCTGGATGAGGAGGATTTGGCCTTGTGTTCCTATGTTTGCGCGGGCAAGTATGAATACGGCCCCATTTTGCGGGATGTGCTCACCCGTATCGAGAAGGAGGGCTGAACATGTTGCGTCAATTGCTCGACAAGCTGGAGCCACACTTTGTCAAGGGTGGCCGTTTTGAGAAATTTTTTGCCCTGTATGAGGCCACCGATACCTTCCTCTATCGCCCCGCCAGCGTCACGCGCACTACCGCGCATGTGCGCGACGCGATGGATTTGAAGCGGATCATGATTCTGGTCTGGATTGCCACCTTCCCGGCGATGTTCGCGGGGATGTGGAATGTCGGCTTTCAGGCCAATTCCGCCTTTTTGCAACACCCGGAACTCCTGACCGCCGCGCAGCAGGAAGGCTGGCAAAACTGGCATGTGCTGCTGATTTCCCTTGTCGCCGGATTCAATCCCGCGAGTGTGTGGGATAACCTGATTCATGGCGCGGTGTATTTTCTGCCCATCTATCTGGTGACGTTCGCCGTCGGTGGGCTGTGGGAAGTGCTGTTCGCCACGGTGCGCGGCCACGAGGTCAATGAAGGCTTTTTTGTCACCTCGATTCTGTTCGCCCTCATCCTGCCGCCCACCATTCCCCTCTGGCAAGTGGCGCTGGGCATCAGTTTTGGGGTGGTGATCGGCAAGGAAGTTTTTGGCGGCACGGGTAAAAACTTCCTGAATCCGGCGCTGGTCGGACGCGCCTTTCTCTTTTTCGCCTACCCGGCACAGATTTCCGGCGACGCGGTGTGGACGGCGGTCGATGGCTTTACCGGCGCAACCCCGCTGGCGCGGGCGGCGGAAGGCACGCTGCTCAATACCGCAGACTGGACAAACGCCTTTTTGGGCTTCATGCCCGGCGCGGTGGGCGAAACCTGCACGGCGGCAATTCTGTTGGGCGGCCTGCTGCTGCTCGTCACCAAAATCGCCTCCTGGCGGATTGTGACCGGCGTTCTGCTGGGCATGGCGGGGATGACGCTGGTGTTCAACGGCATCGGCTCGGAGACCAACCATTTGTTTGCGATGCCCTGGTACTGGCATCTGGTGTTGGGCGGCTTTGCCTTTGGCATGGTGTTCATGGCGACCGATCCCATTTCCGCCGCCATGACCGACACCGGCAAATGGATTTTCGGGGCGCTGATTGGCGTCATGGTGGTGCTGATTCGGGTGGTCAATCCCGCCTTCCCGGAGGGCATGATGCTGGCGATTCTGTTCGCCAACCTCTGCGCCCCCCTGATCGACCATTTTGTCGTCTCGGCCAATATCAAGCGGAGGAGCGCGCGTCATGTCCAGCAATAAAGAATCCATCACCCGCACCTTGGTGGTGGCGCTGGTGGTCAGTCTGGTGGCATCCATCTTTGTCGCCGGTTCCGCCATCACCCTGAAACCCATCCAGGAAGAAAACCGCCTGCTCGACCGCCAGCGCAGCATTCTGGCGATTGCGGGCGTCGCCTCGGAGCTTTCCGCCAAGGAGGTGCAGGATTTGTTCAAGCGCCGCATCAAGGCGCAGGTCATCGATCTGTCGACGGGCGAGAAAAACACCACTTTTGACCCGCTCAAATTCGACGCCTTGAAACTCGCGCAAGACCCGAAGACTTCCATCGCGCTTTCCGGCAGCGAGGACATCGCCTCCATCAAGCGCCGCGAGCAATACGCGATGGTCTACCGGCTGGAAAAGGACGACGGCAGCGGCGAACTCGAAGCCCTGATTCTGCCTGTGCGCGGCTACGGCCTGTGGTCGACCCTGTACGGCTTTCTCGCCATCAAGCCGGATTTGAACACCGTGATTGGCCTCGGTTTTTACCAGCAGGGGGAAACCCCCGGCCTGGGCGGCGAGGTCGATAACCCGAAATGGAAATCCCTCTGGCCGGGCAAAACCCTGTTTGAGGGCGACAGCCAAAAACCCGTGATTGCCGTCACCAAAAACGCCAGCGGCGAACACCAGATCGACGCACTGGCGGGCGCGACCCTGACCAGCAAGGGCGTCGATCATCTGTTGCAATTCTGGCTCGGCGAACAGGGCTTTGG
>JAITNI010000018.1 GCA_031290535.1 Zoogloeaceae bacterium | reverse complement strand
GTTCCAGCGTTTTGATCTGTTCTTGCAGCCTTTGCCGGGTTTCTTCCAGTTCGTTGACCTGTTCTTCCAGCGTGTCGTTGGCGTTCAGGACGCGGCGGATGTTTTCCATGCGGCGTTTCAGGTGCGTCTGGCGTTCGCGCACCTGAATTTCCATCGGGGCCATGATCGCCCGCAGCCATTGCTCTGCATCCTGATTGGCGTATTCAAACACCCTTAAAACCTGTTGGGCGGCTTCTGCGAAAAATTTCTGGGTGATGAGGCGTTTTTCCTGGGTGATGAGATTGAGCGCGGTATTCAGGTGCGTTTCGCACCAGGCGTCCAGACGGGTGAGTTCCCTTTCGTAACGCGCCAGAGAGAAGGCGGCGGGAGGGGGCAGTTTGACGCCATATTCCTGCACCAGTTGCCGGTAGGCCGCGCCCATCATGGCGTGGATTTCCTCCACATCAGCGCTGGAGGCGTCCAGATAGCTGCGTGCCCGGACAAAAAAGTTCCGCATGGTCTCCGAAAGTCCTTTTGAAAACGTGGCTTGCAGCATGGATTCGCGTGTCCGGTGGGCGAGTGATTGCAGAACCGCTGGCCCCAGATGCGAAAAAAGCTGGTTGGTCAGGCGGGAAAAAATGCTGCGTGCCGCATAGTAGCGTTGCAGACCTGAGCCGAATTCTTCCTTTTCCCGCGTGGTCTTGTCCATCATGAAGCGCATCATGCTGTGATTTTTGCCGCGCAGTTCGGTCAGTTCCACGATTTGCTCGGCGCGGTCGCCCAGACGCGAGTCCAGCAGGTCGCGCGTGGTCGTGTACAGGCGCTCGAATTCGCCTTCGGCGTTGTCGCGCACGATGTCCTGTTTGGCCAGCACGAGTTCCTGCGAAAGCGCCCGTTCCAGTTTGGGTAGACGGCTTTTGACGAGCAGGTCGCGCTCGTGGTTGATTTTGGCCGCCAGCGCCTTTTGGGCGGAAACGGGGAAAATCTGTTCTTTTTCCAGCCCCAGAATCTGGGCGCAGGACTTTACCTGCTTGACAATTTCCGTCTCGATTTCCCGCTCGGTCTTGATCGCGTCCCACAGGCTGTCGATCTTGTTCAAAACCACCATGCGTCCGCGCTTGCTGTTGCCGCAATCAATGTGCTGCTGCCAGACCGCGAGGTCGGATTGCGTGACGCCCGTGTCGGCGGCCAGCACGAACAGCACCGCGTGCGCTCTGGGCAGCAGGGAAAGCGTCAGTTCCGGCTCTGCGCCAATGGCGTTCAGGCCGGGGGTATCCAGAATCACCAGCCCTTGTTTCAGGAGCGGGTGCGGAAAATTGATGAGGGCGTGCCGCCAGCGGGGAATTTCCACCCGGCCATCCGCGCCGATCTGGAACAGGCCGGTTTTGTCCGCGCCCGTGGCAAAGCCGAGCGCGTGCGCTTCTTCGGGCGTCACGCGCAGGACTTCGCTGACCTGGCTCAAGGCCGCCTTCATGATTTCCGCCGAGCCAAGGTTGAGTTCCACGCGCTCCCATTCCCCAGGTTGCTTTCGGTATTCGGAGAGGCGGATTTCGTGGCGGCGGGTCTGGATGGGCAACAGCTCAATGCAGGGCGGCTTGCCGGAATCCCACAACAGTTCCGTTGGGCACATCGTGGTGCGCCCGACAGAAGAGGGCAGGATGCGCCGACCATAATCGGCAAAGAAAATGCTGTTGATGAGTTCCGATTTGCCACGCGAGAATTCGGCCACAAAGGCGACATGCAGGCGGTCTTCTTCCAGACGTTCCAGAAGTTGGGCGAGCTGAATTCTGGAATGGGGCGGGGCCAGTTCCTGCTCCACCAGCCAGCGCTGGAATTCTTCAATCGTCCGGGCAACCTGCGTCCGCCAGTGGCTGTAGGCGGCGAATTGTCGTGCGAGTGACATGATGGGAGGCTCCCGGAAAAAGAGATGACGGACAGTAATCTAGCACAAAACCGCCCTTTTTCGCGCATGGTTTTGTCGGATATGGGCGTTTTTCCCCTCGTCCGGGACGCCCGGAACAATCCATGTGCCGCAAGAAATGAGCGACAGGCTGCAAAAGGGAGGCTGATTCCCCCCTTTCTTGCGGGCAGGGTTTCAAACTGGAGTTGGTTTTACGATGAATACCTGCAAGACTTTTGCCGCGCGTCTGGTCGCGCTTTTCCTCTGTTGCGGCGCTGGCCTGTAGCCAGAACGCCAGTTTGTCAGTACTACCCCAGAACGATTACATGAATGCTCCATGTGTAAAATTCTCCTTGTCGCTTACCGTCCTTTCCTTCCCCGGCGCTGTTCTCCGGCGGCGCAGGCAATGTGTAGCGTTTCGTAACCGCCGCAGCTTCCGGCGATGGGCTTGCGACCAGACAGGACGCCAATCGCCATGATGAGCACCAGAAACACGATGAACGAAAAAAGCAACCAGCAGGGGGGTCATGATGCGCTTCTTTCTGTCACGTCCGGCGAAAAGGAGCGCGTTTCCTGCGTTTGTGGAGATTTCGACCATGTCCGCTATTTTTCGGTATGCGTCAAGCTATTTCACAATTGCCATCAGCCTGCCAAAACTATCCACCACGTCATAGCGCACCTTTTCCGCCGCGTGTTGCTGGCTGATGCGTTCAAAGAATTTCCGGGCGCAGTCGAGTTTGCTTTTTTCAATACCGCGCAATTTCATGGATGACATGCTGCCTTTGGTTTCGGCGACGAAATAAATGTGCTTAACCGCGCCCTCCCGGAAGGAAATCGCCCAGTCCGGGTTATAGTCGCCAACGGGCGTGGGAATCAGAAATCCCTTTGGTAGTTTGGCATACACCATAACCTCGTCACTGCCATCCAGCTTTTTGACAAAATCACGTTCAATTTTGGAGGCGGTCAACGCATAATCATAAATGTGTTTTTCCAGCTTTTCGCCCGCACGGCTGAAATCCTGCCCGGTTTGAGTGGCGGTGAAAATACCGGCGTCGAAACGGTCTTCGGTTGGGTCGTAGGCAAGGTGTTCGATAATGGCCGTGGCCTTTTGCTCCTTGATCAGGCGGATAGCCTCGGCGATGAAATTTTCCGGGTTGCGTTTGAATTGGGCAAACACCGCGACATTCATCCCTTGCAGCATGGCGGCGACTGTGCGGCGGGTGAGTTGCGTGCCGTCGGCAATTTCACCAATCAGATCATATTTCACCGCTGAATGCGCCGATGCCATGAGCTTTTCGGTTTTATGTTTGCCCTCCACAAACCCCGTGCCGCCTTTCAGGTCGTCATAGCGGGTTTCATCCCTTTGTTCGCCCTGCTGGACGGTGTATTGCAGGGGCGTGACATGCAAAGTATCCAGCGCCGCCACCGCCTTGTTGACCAGTTCCTCCGAATCAAACGCAACGCGATAAACCGCCTTGTGGTTGATGCGCTGCCAAAGCGCCCTGAATTCCTTTTTCTGGAAATTTTCGTTGAGCGGAATGGTTTTGGATTCGCGGCCATTCGCCGGTTCCGGCCAGCCCGCCGCCACGCGGTCGATAAGTTCGACAAGCTGCGGCGCGTAAGGCTGCAATTCCTCCGGCAGGGGCGCGAGCGTGCCACTGTCTTTGTTGTCGCGGTAGGTGTCGGTAATCTTGTCCGCATCGTCCGTGTAATCGTTTTTGACCAGATAGCGGTAAATCTG
>JAITNI010000012.1 GCA_031290535.1 Zoogloeaceae bacterium | reverse complement strand
GGAAAAGTCTATGGGGTGGAGCAAAAATTGCGGGAGTCCGCCTGGTCTTTCGACCTCACCTACCTGACCCCCGCCGGCCCCCTGAAAAACACCCGTTTCAGCCTGCACTACACACGCTACAACAACAAAACCCGCCAGCCCAGTTGGGAAGGCTTCAAAAACCTGTTTCAGGATGAACGGGATCTTAAATTTTTCATCATCGTGCCGTGGAAAATTTAAGGAAACTCTGCACAAGTTCCACCCGTTCGGGCTGAGGCAGTCGTTGCCCTTGTTTTTACGGGGAATGCCCTTCGGGCGAACGGCCTGTGCAGAGTTTCCTTGACGGGTCTTTGGGCTTGCGACGGCTTAAGAACCGACGCATAAACGCGCTGCCAAACCGCTGTCGCGCAGCGCCTGACGGCGGGCGGCGGTCTGGAACAGGGGGGCGGGGCCGAGCAGCAGTACGCCCTGACGGGCGCGGGTGATGGCGGTGTACAGGAGTTCGCGGCAAAGCAGGGGGAGGTCTTTTTCCGGTAGCACCAGCGCGATCTTCTCGAATTCCGACCCCTGCGCCTTGTGCGCCGTCATGGCGAAGGCGCTTTCCCAGGCGGGCAGGCGCTGGGGCGTCAAGCGGCGATAAGGGGTCACAGCAGGGGCGTTGCCGGGCGGGTGGACGGCGTCGGGCGCGTTGGGGAACCAGACGCCCATTCCCGCCTTGTCGGCCAGCGCAATGCCGAGATCGCCGTTGAACAGCCCCGTCGCCGGGTCGTTTTTCAGAATCATCACCGGCTGGCCGGAAAAGGGCGCAGGGGTGTCCATGCTGCCCGACAGACGGCGAAAGACGCGCTCCAGATGGGCATTGACGCCTTCCACGCCGCGCCCGCCCTGCCGGGTGACGCACAGCGCCCGGAACTGCCCGAAGGCGGCGAACAGCGGGGCGAGCGGGTTGCCGTCCGCGCCTTCCGGCGCGGCTTTGCGCCAGTCCATCAGCGCTTGCCGGTAGGGCGCGTAGGCATCTTCCAGCGCGACGGCCTCCTCCGGGGTCAGGGTACGCTGATCGCTTTCCAGATGGCGTAAATCCGCGTGCGTGGAAAACAGGGCCAGCGCTGCTTCTCCCTCGCCTTGCGCGAGCGCCGCCGCCAGACACCCCAAAGCCGAATCACCCGCAAAACGGCGGCTTTGCGTGAGCCAGACGACAGCATCCTGCAATGCAGGAGCCGCTTCGGCAGAGGGGGCGCGTGAAAAATCCAGCGCTTCTAGCGGCCAACCGGTCAGGTCGGCCAGTTGTTGCTGTGTTTGGGGCGTCAGGGTGGCGGATTGCGAGAGCGCGGCGAACACGGCTCCGGTTTCCACCGCCTGCAACTGGTGCTTGTCGCCGAGCAGCACCAGCCGCGCCTGGGTTGGCAAGGCTTCGCAGACTTGCAGGGCCAGATTCAGGTCAAGCATGGAGGCTTCGTCGATCACCAGCGCCTCCACGGGCAGCGGATTGTCCCGATGGTAGCGGGGCGTGTCACCCTCCGATCTTAATCCGAGCAGGCGATGCAAAGTGCTGGCCTGCTGCGGCAGACGCTCGGCCACCGACGGTAAAAACGCGCCCGCGTGGGCAAGGAGGGATTCCTGCAAGCGGGCGGCGGCCTTGCCGGTAGGGGCGGCCAGCGCGATGCGAAAAACTTCGTGCTCCGGCGCGTCCGCCAGCAGACAGGCCAGAAGTCGGGCGACGGTGGTCGTCTTGCCCGTGCCCGGCCCGCCGCTGATGACCACGAGACGGCGGCACAAGGCCAGCGCGACGGCCAGCGCCTGCCCGTCGCCGGGAGGCGCGTCCGCGAACAAATCGCGCCACCTCTGCTGCGCTGCCGCGCCGGGGGGCGCGGGCCGGTGATGATGACGGGCAAGCAGGGCGGCGGCCAGACGGGTTTCCGCGTCAAAATGACGAGCGAGATAGAGCCGGTCGCCAGCATCCAGAATCAGCGGCTTGCCGCTCTCCGCTTCGCCCGCGACGCCGGAAGCCAGCAGCGCCTGCCGTTCCAGCCCAAGGCGCGCCAGCGGCAGACAGGTATGCCCCGCGCTGCTCGCCTCGGCCAGCGCCAGTCCGGCCCGATAGGCCGCGTTGGCGCTTTCCGCCGCCGCGCCCGACTGCCGCGCCCAGCGGCGGCACTGGTCGGCAAAAGCCTGGGCGAAAAGCGGGACATGGGTAAAAGGCATGGGGTGATGAAATACGCTTTGCAGAGTCGGCGCAAAACCGGACATCTCTCTGATTTGCCGGGTTACGCTGCGCTAACCCGACGCTTGATTATACAGAAGGAAACTGCTTTAATGGCGAAAAATCAACCTTCCAAATGTCGAGTTCAAACAAATCCCCTTGGTCATCCAGATTTACCACAACGGGCACTGAAATTTCGTTGGCATCTATAAATTGCCTTTCAAGCAACTGCTTTTCGAAGCAACGATGAGCATCGTCCGATGCAAAAAAGCGTAGACTATCCATGCCTCCGTCATTCATTTCCTCGGCTAACACCCTGGAAAGTGAGTCGAAAAGATATGTTGCCTGAGGCGCTTCAGCGATCAACTTGGTAAGCAACGCCTGTTCGTTATCCTTCAAATGCCTCATGTGATTGACCTCATTTTGGTAGGGTAATGCGCCCAACATTAATCTTGCCGTCTGGAAATCTACAAGAACAACATCATAGCGTTTCTGAAGATCGATTTCCATTACACATTACTCCCGAATTGGATTGGCAGGAACAACACTCGGATGTTCAGTTTTGTAGGCCGGGTTAGGCGAAGCCGTAACCGTTAATCCGGCGTTGGAAATGGTGACATGAAATGCTGGGTTGCGTCCTAACCTACTGCGCTAACAACATGGACGGTGCTGTAATTACGAAAACATCATGCTCACCTTGTTCTGAGCATATAAAATCTGCCGCAAGCTGATTGTTTCGCTTGGTCGTTTCATAATCAACAGGGGGATCAACTCCATCCCAAATGCAATCAAGTCTAGCCTCAAATCCTGGCGTGTGCCAAATGCCTCCTTCGATTCTGGCGACAACCAGCCCATGCTTTACTGCAACTTTGCAAATAGCAATTGCAGCATCGGCAGATACTTTCATCACGACACTTCCACCAAGACTAAAGAAGTCGTCAGACGAATCATAGCGTTTCTGAAGATCGATTTTCATCACACACTATTGCGAAGCAGAAGCGGTCGATCAAATCCTCAAGAAGTTTTCCTTCCTCAGTAGGTTCGTATGCCTTGTCAAAGCCGACTTTCGCCAACTGATCTGTAAAGACATCCCGAAATTCTTCGGCCACAGCAGAAGACAACTTCAATGCCACTGCGGTGTCCGATTGCCCCTGAACGGCGTGTTGCAGACATTCAAGTAAATTCGGTAGTAAGAAGTCGGCAGACGCGAGATAGTCAACCTCACTTCTAGACAAAACAACGGAACGATTAGATGTGCTCATGGAAGATGCGCTCCACTTCCCGAAAGGGGATTTGTCGAGATGATTTTACCAGTCTCTGGATTGATTACAACTCGTGCGTTCTCACGGGTTGGATTAGCAATCTAACTGGGCGATAACATGATATTCATGCCCAATTTCATGTTTCAAGCATTCAAATATCAACGCTCCTTCCTGCTTGAACCATTTTTCTTCCTGCTCGCTGGAAAAACCGGAATCTGGTGGATATTCCATGTTTAACGTTTTATCGTAAACAGAAGCCCAGTATGCCAAACGTTTATTCAGCGTTTTGGAAAGAGGAAGATCATCTGGAGAAATGTTTCCAACCTCACATGAAGAAACATTCCAGAGGGGGAAACAATGATAATCAGCCATCAATTTAAGTATTTTCATTTTATG